>CAYNDI010000252.1:0-3357 GCA_964395955.1 uncultured Dehalococcoidaceae bacterium | reverse complement strand
GAGCAGATTGAGTGGCAGATGGCGAGTATGGAGATTAACAACTACATCAGGTCGCAGGGCTATCCTTCTCTGTTCGGTGGCGGCCCTATGGCCGGATCTGCCTTCGACCACTTTGCCGACGCCCTGCGCGGCACTCACGGCATCGTCATGGACATGTACCGCCAGCCCGAGAAGCTCCACGAAGCCATAGAATTCCAGCTGAAACTGACGATTGAGACATCCATCAAGAATTTCCCGATGACAGCTTCCCCCCTCTGTATAATGCCCCTACATAAAGGGGATGACACTTTCATGTCCGACAAGCAGTTCGCCGAATTCTACTGGCCTTCCCTGCGAGCGGTCTTCCTCGCCATGATTGACGAGGGACTGGTGCCGATGCCCTTTGCCGAGGGACGCTACACCAATCGCCTCAAGCAGATTAACGATACGCCCAAGAGCGGCGTCGTCTGGTGGTTCGACCAGACCGATATGAAAGAAGCCAAGCGCGTTATCGGCGATATCTGCTGTATCGTCGGCAACGTGCCCACTTCGGTAGTCATGAAAGGCACCGTCCAGCAGGTCAAGGATGCCTGCCGTAAGCTTATCGAGGACTGCGCCCCGGGAGGCGGCTACATCCTGGGCGGCGGCGCCAGTGCCGATACCGCCCCTATGGAAAACCTCCAGGCCATGATGGACGCCGCCAAAGAATACGGGGTATATAAGAAATAATCCAATTGTCATTGCGAGGAGCGCAGTGACGAAGCAATCTCATTGACAATCGCTTGCTAAAACGGTGAGATTGCTTCGCCTCCCGACTGCGTCGGGATGGTCTCGCAATGACAGAAGTGTGTATTAGTATATTTTAGGGGATATTGTTGGTGTTTACGAGACCGGACAACTGGGCGGAGCTGACCTGGCAGCAGAAAAGAGACCTTCGTTTCAACAGCTGGATAAATCCCAAAGGCATTAAATTCGACAGCAAGGAAGCGGAAAATAACTTTAAGGCCCGGGCTACGCGCCTGGCTAAAGCGGCCAAGATGGAAGAACCCGACCGCGTTCCCTGCATGATACCCACCGGCTGGTTCCCGGCCAAGAACGCCGGCGTTCCCCTCAAAGAGGTGATGTACAACCCGGAACTGATGAAGAAGGTCTGGCTGAAATTCGTTGACGAGTACGATTCGGATACGTTCGACGGCACGCTTTTCTTCCAGGCGCAGGTCAACGACCTCCTCCAGTCCAGGACGATGAAATGGCCCGGCCACGGCCTGCCCGATGACGCTCATTCCTACCAGTACATCGAAGGCGTTTACATGGAGGCGGACGAGTACGACCTCTTTATGAAAGACCCGTTTGATTTCCAGTTGCGGAAACTTCTCCCGCGTACCATGGGCATCTTCGAGCTTTTCGCGGATATACCTTCGTTCTCCTCCTACCAGGGACTACCCCAGCGATTGCTGGCCATGTGCCAGGACCCCCGGTTTCAGAAGTTTTTCAAAGCTATCCAGGAAGCCAGCAAATCCCTCCCGGCCTGGGGCAAAGCTACTATGGAAACCACCCGGGCTGCCGCCGCCAGAGGCTTCCCGATGTTCCGCGGCGGTCTGGCCGTCGCCCCCTTCGACGTTTTTGCCGACAGCCTGCGCGGCACTCACGGCATCGTCCTGGACATGTACCGCCAGCCGGATAAAATCCATGAAGCCATGGAGTTCGTCCTGCCGCAGTTGTTGAGCGGAGCCATCGCCATGTCCGACGGCGCCGACTGTCCCGTGGTCATGATGCCCCTGCACAAGGGTGATGATACCTTTATGTCAAATAAACAGTTCGAGACTTTTTACTGGCCCACCTTTAAGAGACTTCTCCTGGGCATGATTGACGAAGGCCTGGTGCCTTTCCCGGTGGCGGAAGGCGCTTACAATAACCGGCTGGAATATATCTCGGATATGCCAAAGTCCGGCGTGGTATGGATGTTCGACCACACGGATATGGCTAACGCCAAGAAGACGGTGGGCAAAGTGTCCTGTATCGCCGGCAACGTGCCGGTTTCCATTGCTTACACGGGGACGGCTCAAGAAATGAAGGAATACTGCCGCAGGCTCATCGAGACCTGCGCCCCGGGCGGCGGTTACCTTCTTTCCGGCGGCTCCACATTCGATATGGCCAGGCCGGAGAACCTCCGCGCCATGATGGATGCCGCCAAAGAATACGGCTGTTACAAATAGTACGGTTGTCATTGCGAGGGCAAAGCCCGAAGCAATCCGTACTCTTCTGTCATTCCCGCGAAGGCGGGAATCCAGGGGCGGAAAAAGAGTGGGGTATGGATTGCCTCGCGGAGTTTATCCTGAGCGCAGCGTGAGGGCTCGCAATGACATACTATAGAGATATTTTTATTTTATGGAGGACCTGACTCAATGATAATGGGCAATATGAATAATCCCCCGGAATCTATAAGGGAAACGGTGAAAAACTGGCCGGAACTGACGCCGAAGCAGAAACAGGAAGAAAGATTCAAGAAGTGGCTGGCGGCTCCGGGCGTGGAGTTCAAGAGTCCCGAGGCGAAGAAACTCTATCAACAGAGAGTAGCCAGGTTTATCAAAACGATTAAAATGGAAGAGGCGGATAGAGTCCCCTGCATGCTGCCGGTGGGCTATTTCCCGGCTTACTACGCCGGTTACGACCTGAAGACGGTCATGAACGATTACGAGAAACAGCGGGACGCCTGGATGAAATTCATGGACGATTTCGGGGACATGGATACGTTTGGGGGACCCGGCCTGATACTGCCGGCGCCGGCGCTGGAGATGATCGACCATAAAATCCACAAGTGGCCGGGGCACGGCCTGGCCGACGATGTCGGTTCCTACCAGTACGTCGAAAAGGACTACATGAAAGCCGACGAGTACGATACACTCATCATGGACCCGACCGATTTCTGGCTGAGGACCTTTATGCCGCGCCAGGCGGGTGCCTTCGAGCCACTGGCTACCCTTCCCCACCTCACCGCCTTTATCGGTATACCTATATTCTATCTGGGGAGCTTCGCCAATCCGGCCATACAGCAGGCCTACAAGACCATGTTCAAAGCCGGTGAGGAAATCGTTAAATGGCAACAGACAATCGGCGTGGTGTCCCGCGAGGCAATCTCGCGGGGGTACGCCGCCTTCGGCGGCGGCATGTCCGGGGCGCCCTTCGATATGCTGACGGACATGCTCCGCGGCACCACGGGCATCTTCCTGGACATGTACCGCCAGCCGGAGAAGATTCACGAAGCCATGGACAGACTGACTGCTATCGCCATACACGAAGCTATCGCGTCGGCAGACTACTCCCTGGCGCCCGTCGTCATGATGCCTCTCCACAAAGGTGAAAGAGGTTTTATGTCCC
>CAYNDI010000251.1:1634-3373 GCA_964395955.1 uncultured Dehalococcoidaceae bacterium | reverse complement strand
TATCCTCACCGCTCTGTCAAAGGGTGAAATTCCGCTGGGTATGCAGGTTTACACGGGCAACCCGAGCATCATAGAAATTCTTGCTTATACCGGGTTCGATTTCTACATGCTGGATATGGAGCACAGCCGGGTAAATCCCGAGACCATGGAGCACTGCATCCGCGCGGCTGATGCTGCCGGGATAACTACCATGGTCAGAGTGACGGAAAACAATCCCAGTCTTATTCGCCACGCCATCGAGGCGGGAGCCCAGGGTGTAATCGTCCCGCATATAGAAAACGCCGGTGATGCCAGAAAAGCCGTGGACGCTATCCGCTATCCCCCCGAGGGGAACTGCGGTACCTGCGGCTGCATACGTGCCGCCAACTACAAAAGCACCGGCTACATGGAATATTCGAATCAAAACACTATTCTTTGTCTTTTACTCGAAGATGAAACCGCCATTGAAAACGCCGATGAGATTATGGCCCAGTTGAAACCGGGACTGGATGCCGTCGGAATCGGGCGGGGAGACCTGATGAACTCCCTGCGGACCGAGCCGGAAAAAAATACGGGTAAGTTTATCATACCCGGCGAGCAAGACCCTTATGTCCAGGAAGCCTATGATAAGGTTTTATCTATCTCCAGAAAGCGCGGGATTGCATTAGTTGACAATGTGTTCAGTCCGGATGATGCCAGGGTCACGGTGGCCAGGGGTGTTAAAGTACTGGTATATATGATAGACCAGTGGCATTTCTATAACTTTTGCGAGGACGTCGTCCGCATGGTGAAGAAACTCAAGCCGCCTGACTAAGACGGGTATAAAGATGCCGGTTTATTTCATTGTCCGTTAGCTTTTCTATTTGTTTCATTAGTTCACCTCCAGGTTCAGTAATTCCGGGATAGAATTGAACCTTTCATCGTTTTGAGCAATTATTAATATAATCCAACCTTGATATAAATATATATTCGATGAAGTAATCCTACTCCACCTTTTCCTTTTATCCCTGGACACTGGTGGTCTGCCCAGTATCTTTCTCTACGCTATTAATCTGGCCAGTCCAGCCTTCGTTTAATATAACCTCCGCCCCTTGGTCTCTTTATCTTGAGAGGGGAGGGCTTGTTCTACTGGTATTGACAAATAATACTTTAGGTGCTAAAATATTAAGTAGCTAAAATACTGGCTCCACTAAAAGAACCAGGGTTAATAAAATCGGTGTACATATTTCATTGAATAACATGGAAAAAACCAGAGAAGACCTGGTGCAAACCCTCATTCATCATATGATGTCTTTGATGAAGTATATAGGTCATGATTTTTTGAAAAGCGAACCCACCTTGAGTCCGCCTCAGGTACGCCTGCTTTTTTCCATAGGCAAAGAAATCAATGGGCTATCGGTGACAGAGCTGGCCGCACAAACCGGGGTAACCCCGGGAGCTATCACTCAATTTGTAGACACGCTTGTCGATAAAAACCTGGTGGCACGGGAGGGAGACCCGAACGATAGACGAATTGTAAAACTAAAGCTTACCAGGACAGCCAGAAGCCAGTTCGAGAAATTAAGAAAGGAACACCTGGCATCAGTAACCCGGATATTCGAAACGCTGAGCAACGAGGAATTGCAGCTATTTATCAATATACTTATGAAAATTGATACCTCATATAACGGAAAGGAAGCCTGACGGTTAATTTACGTTAAAAAAAATACAAAAGATGTTACCGGTCTCAAATACTCATATGAAAAATATTAATGTGTCTT
>CAYNDI010000251.1:0-1624 GCA_964395955.1 uncultured Dehalococcoidaceae bacterium | reverse complement strand
CCGGATGGATTAATTTTTCCGACAATAACATTTAAATATTAAGGTGTCTTATTTCCGGTTACTTACTAGAATACAGGAATCTTATCAATGCTGAAACTGATCAGACATCTAAAACCATTTATATGGTCGATTTTGCTGATATTTGTCCTGCTTTTCGCCCAGGCTATGGCCGACCTTTCCTTACCCGGCTATATGGCCGATATCGTCAATGTCGGGATACAGCAGGGCGGCATACAGGACGCGACGCCAGAGGTTATTCGCGCCAGCGAGTTTGATAGGCTTTCATTATTTATAAATGAAACCGATAAGGCGGTGATTGAGGGGAGCTATGTTCTTCTTGATAGCCAGGCCCTGTCCCGGAGTGACTTTGACAGGTATGTGAAAGACTATCCTGAACTCGCCAATCAGCCTGTTTACAAGCTGGATACAAGTAACGACGATAAAATCGCACAACTCGACGCTATATTCGGAAAGTCTATCATTGTGATATTTACCCTCGGCCAGGAAGGTATAGCCGCTTTTTCAGATAGCGTCAAGGAGATACCTCCGGGAGAAGACCCGTTTGTTGTCCTTAGTCAGCTGCCTGCCGCCGAACTGGATTCTATTCGTCAGAAGATACTCACGCGGGTTGACCTGGTTCCGCCCAGCGTCATAAAACAGTCTTCAGCCGCTTTCGTGGCCAATGAATATAAAGCCATCGGCGTGGATACCAAGAAAATCCAGTTCAATTATATGTTCAAAATCGGCACTCTCATGCTGCTTATAACCCTGGGAGGCGCCGCTGCTTCAGTGTATGTTGGTTACCTGGCGGCGCGGGTTGCCGCCGGCCTGGCGCGGAATCTCCGCCGGCAACTTTTTACACGGGTTGAGAGCTTTTCAAACACCGAGTTCGACAGGTTCTCCACGGCTTCATTAATCACACGGTCTACCAATGATATAACACAAATACAGATGCTTTTAGTAATTCTGTTCAGGATTGTCTTTTACGCCCCGATACTCGGTCTGGGAGGTATTATCAAGGTGGTAAGCGGCGATATCTCGATGTCATGGATTATCGCGGCGGCCGTAATGGCTTTGCTGGTGATGATAGGCATACTGCTCGTTATAGCCGTGCCGAAATTCAAGATTATACAAAAGCTGATGGACAGGGTAAACCTGGTAACGCGTGAAATGCTTACCGGATTGATGGTAGTACGGGCATTCAACACCCAGAAATACGAGGAAGAGAAATTTGATAAAGCCAATGTTGACCTGACGAAGACAAATCTCTTTATTAACCGCATTACAGTAATGCTGATGCCGACCATGATGTTGATTATGAACGGCGTTATGATACTCATCGTGTGGGCAGGCTCGCACCAGATTGACGCCGGTTCGATGCAGGTGGGAGATATGATGGCCTTCATGCAATATACCATGCAGATAATCATGGCGTTTCTCATGGTATCGATGGTATTTATAATGCTGCCGCGTGCCCTTGTTTCGGTACAGCGAATTAATTAAGTTATGGATACAGAACCTGTTATTAATGATCCGGAAAGTCCACAACAATTCGAAGAAAATAAACGGGGTTATCTGGAATTCAGGAATGTATCATTCAGATATCCCAATGCTGAAGAAGATG
>CAYNDI010000250.1:0-3376 GCA_964395955.1 uncultured Dehalococcoidaceae bacterium | reverse complement strand
TTTATAACCGTAGTGCCGGGGTGGTTCGGACTGGAAGGTTCGGCGGTGGATGTCTCCATGGGAGAGATTGCCCGGAGCGTCTTTATTTACCTCGGCATACCTTTCTTTGGGGGGATGCTGACGCGTTTTGTGTTCCTGAAAACCAGGGGGCGTGACTGGTACGAGAGTAAATTCATACCAAAAATCAGCCCCGTAACGCTGGCAGCGCTGCTGTTCACTATCGTCGTGATGTTCTCCCTCAAGGGTGAACTTATCGTGCAGATACCCCTCGATGTGCTGAAAATAGCCGTACCGCTGCTCATCTACTTCGTCGTCATGTTCCTGGTATCGTTCTGGATGGGTAAAAAGATAGGTGCCGACTACAGCCAGACGGCCAGCATTGCCTTCACCGCCGCCAGCAACAACTTCGAACTGGCTATAGCCGTGGCGGTGGCGGTCTTTGGTATAGGGTCGGGGCAGGCCTTCGCCGCTGTCATCGGTCCGCTGGTCGAGGTGCCAGTACTTGTAAGTCTGGTAAACCTGGCTCTTTACTTCCAACGAAGATATTTCAAACAGTCTTGAATTCACGCCTGGCCTCAACTATACTCAATAATAGGAATTGTTCCGGTGGAGGTAGTTATGAAGCGTATATTTTTGTGGTCAGGGATACTTTTACTGTTGATTGCGGTGATGATAAGTATATCCGGCTGTGATAGCTTTTCACCCGCGCCCCGTACGACTTCAACGGATAGTGCGGCAACCGGTCAGAATACCGGAATCTGGGTGACCGGCACGGGAGAGGCAACTGTCATCCCTGACATCGCCATCCTTCTGGTAGGTGCGGAGGCTCAGGAAGCTACTGTTGCCGAGGCTAGGACTAAAGCAACCGAGGCTATGGCTAGCGTCGGGGAGGTGCTGATAAACCTCGGCATCGAAGGCAAGGACATTCAGACCCATTACTTCAATATTCAACAGCGTACAAGATGGGACGATCTTAATGGCGAGGAGGTCGTTACCGGCTACAGGGTGACCAACAAGATGACCGTCAAGATAAGGACTCTCCCTGTCGAGAGTACTAGTCTCGATTATAAGGCGAGTCAGATTATCGACGCTGTTATCAAAGCCGGAGGTGACTTTATCAGAATCGATAATATCAGCTTTACCGTAGACGACCGCGTTCCTCAACAGAAAGAGGCCAGGGCCAAGGCTTTGGCCGACGCTAAAGAGAAGGCCAAACAGATAGCCGATGAGGCCGGCCTCAAGCTGGGCAACCCCACCTACATCAACGAGACCAGCAGTTCTTATCCCTATACCGTATCATCAACCTACGGACTGGAAGCGGCGATGGGAGGCGGCACTTCTATTTCCCCCGGAGAAACGACTATAACCGTCTACGTGCAGGTGGCTTATAGTATCAAATAAAGCGCCACTACCGGCTGATATTCTGACATAGATTGCACTTATCTTATGGCAAGTGTTAGAATGACAGTAGCCGAACCTATCTTTCGGAGCAATAATTGTGTTTACCGGAATTATTCAGGAAGCAGGAAGTACTGTCTCCGTAGCGGCGGGGAAGCTGACCATCGCCGCGGGTGATATCCTCCAGGGCGTACAGCTCGGCGGGAGCATCGCTGTTAACGGCGTCTGTCTCACGGTCACGGATTTCGATAGTAAATCGTTTTCGGTGGACGTAATGCCTGAAACCTTGAGCAAGACAAATCTCGGGCAGCTGCGCAGCGGGGACAGAGTCAACCTGGAAAGGCCGCTGGCGCTGGGCGGTGAGTTGGGCGGGCACCTGGTGCAGGGGCACATCGACGGCACGGGCAAAATCACGGCGATAGTCCCCGAGGGTGAAGCACTCCTCATGAGATTCGAGACCCTCCCGGAAATTATGCGCTATATCGTCCCCAAGGGCTTCATCGCCGTGGATGGCGCCAGCCTGACGGTAACTACCCGGGACGCCAGGTCATTCGGGGTATCCATCGTCGCTTTCACCCGCCAGCTTACTACCCTGGCGGATAAGAAAATCGGAGACGCGGTTAACCTGGAAGTGGATATCATCGGCAAATACGTGGAGGCATTCAGTAAACCTCAAACCACCGATATGACCATGGAATTTTTGCAGGAGCACGGTTTCCTGATAAAATAATACCAGCGAAGAGCGAGGAATACAGAAAAATGGGACTGGCAACTATACCGGAAGCTATAGAAGATATCAAGGCGGGTAAATTCGTCATTGTTGTGGACGATGAAGACCGGGAGAACGAGGGCGACCTGGTCATGGCCGCTGAAAAAGTAAGGGCGAAATCCATTAACTTTATGGCAAAGTATGCGCGTGGACTAATCTGCATGCCGATGACCGGCGAAAGGCTGGACGCTTTAAGAATACCCATGATGGTGAGTAATAATACTTCACTTTTCGGTACACCTTTCGCCATAGCCGTGGAAGCCAGGGAAGGCACCAGTACCGGCATCTCGGCGGCGGATAGGGCTAGAACGGTAGAGGTCATGGTCGATCCCAAGACCAAGCCCGAAGATATATTAATGCCGGGGCACATGTTCCCTCTGCGCGCCCGTGACGGCGGTGTGCTGGTGAGGGCCGGACAAACCGAGGCAACCGTGGATTTAGCCCGGATGGCCGGCTTACTGCCTGCCGGTGTCTGCTGCGAAATCATGAACGAAGACGGCACCATGGCGCGGATGCCCCAGTTGGAGGTTTTCGCTAAAAAGCACGATTTGAAAATTATCAGTGTAGCCGACCTCATTGCCTACCGCTATCGACACGAAAGGCTGATTCAGCGGGTGGCCGAGGCCAGACTGCCGACACCATTCGGCGATTTTAAAGTGATAGCCTTCAAAAGCAGTACCGACCCCGATGAACACCTGGCCATGGTGATGGGGGACGTGGCTACCGACGAACCGGTGCTGGTGCGGGTGCACAGCCAGTGCCTGACCGGGGACGTTTTCCACAGCCTGCGCTGTGATTGTGGTGAACAGATAGAAATGGCCATGAAGCGCATCGCCGGGGAAGGGCGGGGAGTTGTACTTTACATGAGGCAGGAAGGCCGCGGCATCGGTATCCATAACAAGATAAAGGCTTACGCCCTCCAGGACAAAGGCATGGACACCGTCGAAGCCAACATCTCGCTCGGTTTTAAACCGGACCAGCGTGATTACGGCGTCGGCGCCCAGATACTGGCGGACCTGGGAGTGCGTAACATGCGGCTGATGACCAACAATCCCAAGAAGATGAGCGGACTTGAAAGCTTCGGGCTGAAAATAACGGAGCAGCTTCCCATCACCACCCAGCCCAACCCGCATAACAAACGCTACCTGCAGACCAAGCAGAAGAAAATGGGACACCTCCTGAAAATTGCCGATGATGTTGATAGTCATC
>CAYNDI010000249.1:0-3383 GCA_964395955.1 uncultured Dehalococcoidaceae bacterium | reverse complement strand
TATGAAAATTAATAACGATAAGCTATATTTCATTTGTAAATATTCCCCCTTCCTTTACCAAAGGAAGGGGGTTAGGGGGATGGATTAAGAAAATCACACAAGTAGATGAAAGACACAAATTACTCCCATCCTCACCATCGGAAACAAATGTTAATAACTTGACACCGAACGTAGCACTTCACTAATATGCACTTATCCGGGAGGTGAATATGGCTGAGACTGAGAGATTTAAAGTAGCGGGTAGCCAGGTACTGGAAAAGGTCAAGCAGCTTATCCATGAAGGCAATATCAGGAGGGTACGTCTATTGCATGAAGACAAGACGATATTTGAAATTCCCCTGAGTGTCGGCGCACCGGTAGCCGTGGTGGGCATACTGGCGGCACCGCTGCTGGCGGCTATCGGGGCTTTTGCCGCGCTGGTAACCGAATGCACTATCGAGGTTGAGAAGATAGAAGAGGAAGAGAAGAAATGAGGAGCAATATTTATGCCCCAACTCGTTAAAGGCGGTAAATTCGTCTTTGGCCTGTCTCGGATAGGCCGGAACGGTTCTATCGTTATACCCCCGGCAGCTATGAACGAGTACGGCTTCAAAGACGGCGACCGGGCCATTCTCATGAGCGGCAGCCGCAAATCGGGCGGATTCGGACTGACCAGGAAAGAAATACTGGAAAAATCGGAACTATCCGTCCTTATTCGGGACCTGCCCGGATTGCGCGATTTTTCCCTCCCCGAAGCGGAGACCGTCCGGCACCGGGGCCGGTTTTTCTGCTGGACGGTAATCGCCGATGGTGGATGTATCAATGTTCCTTTGAAAACGCTGGCCGGGTATGGCTGTACGCCGGGAAACCTGCTGGTGGTGGGGAGGGGGAGCTATCTCTCCATCGCTTTTATCGCCCGTGGTCTCATTATGGAGGAAGCGTTAAAACACCCGGAGCTTGAGATATTCGAGGTATAAATGTTAAACATAATCCTGGCCAGGCACGGTGAGACCGACTGGAATACGGAGGAGGTTTTCCGCGGTCGGGCGGACGTTCTGTTGAATGAAACGGGGCAAAAGCAGGCGGAGCGGCTGGGTGAATACCTGAGCGGCGAGAAAATCGATATCGTTTACTCCAGCCCGTTGCAGAGAGCCGTGAAAACCGCCGAAGCTATCGCCGCCCGCCAGTCGATGGAGGTAAACATCGTGCAGAACCTCAATGATTTAGATTTCGGGGAGTGGCAGGGTCTATCGCTGCGGGATGTCAGGGAAAGGTATCCGGAGCTTTACCAGGACTGGCTGGATACTCCCGAGCAGGTGAAAATACCCGGCGGTGAAAGCCTGGGGGAAGTCAGGAACCGGGCAATGCCTTTCCTGGAGGACGCGGTGATGAGGTGCGGGGAGGGTACTATCATGCTGGTCTCTCATCGTGTGGTGCATAAAGTGCTTATCTGTGCTCTGCTGGGGCTGGACAATTCCTCTTTCTGGAATTTCAGGCTGGATACCGGTGGTATTACCCGCTTCGAGTTTGAAGCTAACAGGGTGGCTCTTGTCAGCCATAATGACACCTCTTATCTCAAATCGGTCATGAGTCCGGCGCCTACCGATTTTTAATAATTAGACGTGCCGACTTTACAGAGTTGGCTGAGGGGTTTACAATGCGTATAGCTATTTTGAGAAATGGGGGTGGCGACCGTGAGTATTGAGTCGTTTCGTGACCTGGTGATATGTATTTTCGGTCTGGGAGCAACGGTGGCGGTAATTGTCCTGGTGGTTCTGGCGTTGTTAATTTATTATCGTTTGAAACCGATGTTCGATTCTATCAAGCGCACTACCAGGACCGTGGAAAATATTACCACAGCCATAGAAACGGAAGTGGCTGAGCCTTTAGCCCGGATGGCATCCTTCGTGCAGGGTGTCCGGCAGGCAGTCAGTCTGTTTAAAAGATTCGGTAGAAATAAGGAGGAAGACTAGGATGAGTGAAAGAGAGGGAGGCAGCAGTTTCCTTATTGGTTTTATCATCGGTGCCGTGGCCGGCGTGGCCGTGGGCTTTCTTTACGCCCCGAAATCCGGTAAAGAGACCCGGGCGCTGTTGAAAGAGAAAGTAGGGGAGGTCAAGGAAAAGGCCAGCGAAATGACCGAAAAAGCCAGGGAGGCAGCTGCTGAGGCCGGGAGAAGAGTACGGGGTAAACTCGAACACAAGGAAACGTAAGCCCGGCCTAAAGCGTATACGAATTTACCTGCGGGTATTTTTGCACACCATCGATACCCGCGAGTCGTGTATATGATATTGGCTGAGCATGGGATTCATTGACGAATGTTTTAGTTAAGCACTGGCGCCTGGTAGCTTTAATACTGGGTATTATCGTCTTCCTCTGGATTGTCTATCTGCTAAGGACATTCCTGCTACCTTTTGCCATCGGGCTGGTATTGACCTATCTCTTCCATCCGATGGTAGTCTGGCTGGAAACGAGACTCCCTCCCCGCCGTAAGTGGCCCGGTTTCAAGCGGATTATCTCCATTCTTATTGTCTTTTTATTGCTTCTCTGTCTTATCGTGGGTTTTGCCTATGTAATGATTTCCACGGTCATTGATGCTTCGGTAAAAATCGTCGACAGTGCTCCGTATATCATCGGCCGCAGCGTTATCCTGGTGCAGGACTGGTTTGAAGGCGTTATGGAATCACTGCCCGTGGAGATTCAGGAGGAAGTCAGAAACGAGCTCCTTTCGGGGGGTGTATCTATAGGTCAGTCTATTCGCGATGCTCTGCTGAGTTCGATTACCTCAATACCGGATACTTTCAATGTGGTTCTCGGTTTTGCCATATTGCCGTTTTTCCTTTTTTATCTCCTTAAAGATCTGGAAAAGCTCAAGAATAGCCTGTCTTCGGCATTTCCTCCTGTTGTCGCCCACCACGGCCGGAATGTCGTTAATATCATCGAGGGTGTCCTGGGACGCTATATTAAGTCGCAGTTGATGCTGGGCTTTATCGTCGCCTATTTTTCTCTCATCGGGCTGGTGTTGCTTAAAGCCCCCTTCCCGCTGGCGCTGTCTCTGATAGCCGGCGTCTCCGAGCTTATCCCCACCCTGGGCCCCTGGATAGGCGGCGCCGTGGCCGTGCTGGTGACCCTGGCCATGGCCCCGGAAAAGGCTATCTGGGTGGCGGTACTTTACGTGGGCATCCAGCTCCTGGAGAACAACCTGCTGGTGCCCAAAATCCAGAGCTCTTATATGCGCATCCACCCCGCCATCATGATTGTCCTGCTGGTCTTCGGGGCTTACGTGGCGGGTATCTGGGGGATTATCCTGATAGGGCCGCTGACGGCCACGCTGGTGGAAATCTTTAAATACATCCGCGATTACTACCGCGCCCACGAACAGCCCCGCCTCCCGGTACTTTAGAAT
>CAYNDI010000248.1:0-3432 GCA_964395955.1 uncultured Dehalococcoidaceae bacterium | reverse complement strand
GGGGCTTTGCCCCCTCTCTCCTGAACTCCCCTCTCCAGCTATAAATACCTGTGGTTTATTACCAGTGTTTCTGGCTGGAGAGGGGTCAGGGGTGAGGCTGGAACCCATCTACCAAATGCAAACGGAACCCAAAAAACGCATTACACTCCACCCACAATTGATCGCGTTAGTTTAGTACAATCTTCTTGAAAGTAACCGTACTGCCTTGAAAATTTCCGACTGCAATGGTATATTTCTGTAGCTGTGTGTTTAGAGGCTACCCCGGCACTTTACAAGGTGATAATTACTAAATAATGTCGAAAAAGCGTACCTTCTACCGAATACTGCTATTTTTAACCCTTCTAATCATACTTGTTCCCGGTATTTCAGCCTGCGGACAGAAATCACCCGAGCCGGAACCCGTCCAGCCGGCGAGTGAACCCACCGGAGAGATAGCCTCTACCCCGCTTACCGTACTATCTATCGTCGGGGGGGACGTACTCGTCATGAAACCCGGGGGCCAGTGGACCAGGGGAGAGGCGGGTATGACTCTGGAGGTTAGCGACAGAATCAAGACCGAGACCGGCGGTCAGGCAACCATTACCTTCTTTGAAGGGAGTACCGTTGAACTTGATGGGGATACCGAAATCAGCCTGGCGGAACTGGACATGGCCGGAACCGCCAGCACCATCAGGCTGAAGCAGGATGTGGGCAAGACGATAAGCCGGGTAAAGAAACTTATCGACCCCGCGTCACGTTACGAAGTAGAGACCGCCGCCGCGTTAGCCGCCGTTCGCGGTACCACCATGTCGGTCGACGTTGACGAGGACGGTGTTACCGTAGTCGGTAATATCGAAGGTCTGGTCAGCGTTATCGCCCGGGGAGTCGAGGTCGAGCTACCGCAAGGCACCCGCAGCACAATCGTTCCCGGAGAGTCACCCGGACAGCCTCAGCTGGAGACTCCTCCGCCGACTTCAAGCGCTCCGGCCGGTACTCCCACTCCGGAACCCGAACCGACACCGAGTATAACGCCCACCCCCGATATAGTCAGGATAAGTATCGGCAAGACGTGTAATCGCCAGACGGCCTTTCCCGGCGATACTCTAACCTATACATACACGGCGGGTAATGCGGGCGACGTACCTTTATCGGATATCTCGGTGACGGACGATAAAGCCGGGCCGGCCGTTTATATGAGCGGCGATACCGACACGGACAATATGCTGGACATAGATGAGACCTGGATATTCAGCGCCGATTATGCCATCCAAGCGGGAGAAATCGGTCAGCTGAAAAATACCGCCGTCGCTTCCGGGACCGGACCTGATAATCAGAAGGCGACCGCCTCGGCTACGGCTGTAGTAAACGTTAGCAGTATTATCGTGAAGATAACCAGTCTCCAGGAAGGCGAGACCGTCGGCAGGTCTGTCGTGGTATCCGGCACCGTCAACGACCCATCGATAACTCAAGGGGTTTTAACGGTCAACGATAAAAGCAGTGATATAACTATCACCGACGGTCAGTTCACCAGCACCGTCAGCCTTGATGACGGCGTCAACAACATCACGGTCACGGTTACCAAAGCCGGGGGGATTACCGCCAGCGCCTCGGTAAAACTGGAACCGGTAGAGCCACCCTGACCTCATAAGTACCGAACGTATTATCCGGCGTTTTACGCAATCCCGGGACGAAGACCCCGGGTTTCCAATAACCTTCTTTAGAATATTTGTTTTTATACACGGCTCGTATTAATATATGGTCAGTGAAGACGCAGTTAAAGGGACTACTGGCCAACCGGCAGAAACAATACATTGATGATACCGACCGCGTACCGTCGGCGGTTCTCATCCCGCTTTACCGGAGGGAAGGACAATGCCATATCGTCTTTATCAAGCGTACGCAAACTGTTAAAGAGCATAAGGGACAGATATCCTTCCCCGGCGGCAGCCGTGAAACCAGCGACAGCACCCTGCTGGATACGGCTCTACGGGAGAGCCGGGAGGAAATAGGGCTAAGTCCCGAAGATATCGAGGTTGTCGGCGAGCTTGATGACGAGATAACGACCACTTCCAACTACATCGTCACCCCTTTTGTCGCCGTAATACCCTGGCCTTACCGTTTTACCATGAATCCAGCCGAGGTCGATGAGATACTGGAAGTCCCCGTCGCGGCGCTTATGTCCGAGAACTGTATGAAACCGGATATCGAGACCATCGACGGGGGTATCGTGGTAGACTCTTATAACTACCATTACAACGGAAGGCTAATCTGGGGGGCAACCGCCCGGATATTGTATAAATTCCTGGGTATCTATCAACAGGCTGTACCGGATATAGAGTCAACGGAATAGATATAACGCCGGTGGGGATAGCCGCATATACTTCAAGCAGCTTCAGCTAATGATAACGCAGTCTTTAAAGATGATGTTCTTGCCGTAGCCGTCGTATTTACCCTGGATAATGACTTCCTGGTTCTCATTGAGACGGTGCATCTCGTTAACTACTTCTTTTCCGAAAGTACACCTGACCGGCCACAACATCTTTTTCTGGGCGCCCCTCAGGACGAGGTAGCGAACATCAATATGGTCCCGGATAAATATCTTTTCGATTACGCCCTGTATCTTCATGGTCTTATCGGTCAGGGCGGTGTGGGAGGCTATTTTATTCTCCCGGAACAGAGCATCCAGTCCATCGACGGTCAGCAAATCACCATCAGCGAGTGTCTCAATTTTCGGCACGGATACCGGGGCCGGTTCCGGGGTTGGTGGCGCTGCCGGCTCCGGCGCGGGTGGCGGGGTTATCATCGGTTCCGTCGCAGCGGCAGGCGGGGGCGTTATCATCGGTTCCGTGTCAGCGGCAGGCGGGGGAGTTATCATCGGTTCCTGCGCCGCTTCAGCTTCCGGTGCCGGCTCTGCTGCCGTCCCGGCCTTTTTCCCGGACTTCTTCTTTGCTTTAGGGGCCGCCTTGGTTTTTCGTTTTCTGGCCGGCTTCTTCGTCGCCGCAGGCAGCGCCTCAGGTTGAGATTCTGGCTCTGGTTCGGCTAACAGCTCCGGCTCAGGTACGGGCCCGGTTTCCGGTTCGGGTACAGCAGGTGTTTCCGGTTCGATAACGGGTCTTTCGGATATTTCTGGCTGGTAGGTTGGTTCCGGAGCCGGTTCCGGCTCCGTTTCAAATTCCGGGGTATACTCGGTAAGCGGTTCTTCCGGAGGTGCCGGCCTCGCGTTAATATTTCTCTCTTCCTGAAGCTCCTTATAGGTCTTGTCTATCTTTTTAAAAGACTTTGACAAGAGCGGGTAACCGCACCATTGACAGGCCCAATCCAGAGTCCGGAGAGTCTTTCGGCCACAATTAGGACAAGACGGCATAGAAATTCCTCTCTCATAGATTACCGTGATAACGTAAACTTGTCAACTATCTGATATGGCGTTATAATAAAATTCTCTATATTTTAACA
>CAYNDI010000247.1:0-3459 GCA_964395955.1 uncultured Dehalococcoidaceae bacterium | reverse complement strand
CACTATCTCACGGCTCCCCGCCCCCCCACCCCTCGGTTGTTATCTTTTCCCACCCATGCCGCCCTCGTCTCATCTTCGGCTTAGCCCGTAGCATTGTCCCCACCCGTTATTCCACGTCAAGGGGAAAAGGAGGTGGCCGTCTCTTCTCTCAACGCACAACACTGGCCTATGTAAAATACATCACCAATGAGCAGATTCTATTTGTAAAAATGCCCCCTTCCTTTGGAAAAGGAAGGGGGTTAGGGGGATGGATTATGATAACTACACCAGGAGAGGAGTGTAAAGAGGATTAGTATACAACTCGGACATTCACCGGTTCTTTTATCGGCTATTAACGGTGTAATGCCTGCTTCAATGCCTGGTTGAAATCGGCGGTAAATTGCCGGGAGACGTAAGCCTCCGGCGCCATACCGTCGAAGGCGTGGCATCCTCCCGGATATACGTGAAGCTCGGTAGGAACACAGGATTTGATAAGACGTTGGGCATAAGTCATGTTTTCCTCTGCAAACAGGTCTAGTTCGCCCACGGCAATATACGCGGGAGGCAGTCCCGCCAGGTCGGTAGCCCTCATGGCGGCGGCATAGGGGGATATATCTTTACCGCCCGGCTCGCATCCCAGGTATGCGCGCCACCCCATCAGGTTGCTTTCCCGGGTCCACATGAGGGTATCCGGCAGGGTATCGCTGGCCGGGGCGATATTGCAGTCGTCAATCATGGGATAGATAAGGAACTGGAACATAATATCTACCTCGGCGCGGTCTCGTGCCAGCAGCGCCAGTCCGGCTGCCAGACCCCCGCCGGCGCTGGCCCCGCCGATGGCGATTCGGGTTTTATCTATACCAAGTTCTTCGGCGTGAGACGCCATCCATTTTAATGCGGCATAGCAGTCCTCCAGCGGGGCCGGGAACGGATTCTCCGGCGCCAGGCGGTATTCGACCGATACCGTCACGCACTCACCCGCCAGAGTATAAAGCTTCGCCGATATATCATCCCCCTCGATGCCGCCGAGCATGTAGCCGCCGCCGTGAATCCAGAGCAGGGCCGGTTGCTTGTCCGGCGACTCTGTTTTACGGTAGATTCGGATGTTTACATCGGGAGCACCTGCCGGACCGGGTACCGTCCGGTCTTCGGTGGTGACACCCTCGATAATGGGCATATTTTTCTTCATGGCGGCCATCATCTCCACCGCGTTAGCCCGCATTGCGGGAAGGTCTTCCAGGTTCATCGGGCCACCCATTACTCTCAGAAACATCTCCAGCGGTCCCGCGATTTCGGGGTCTAACCGCTTCATCATGTCCTTACTCATTTCTCATCTCCTTGAAACAACGCTCTGATTTTATTGATTTACCTCCGCCCCCCTCGGTGGATATCTATTCCCACCCAGACCGCCCTCGCACCATACGCTGCTTATCCCGTATGTTTACTCCGTCCCTTCTATCCCCTGACACCCTGTCATTCCGGCGCAGGCCGGAATCCAGTCCCCTCCGCCCCCCGTTTCTCATCTTTTCCCACCCGGGCCACCCTCGTACCATCCGCGGCTTATCCCGGGGGATTTCCTCATTTATTTAGATAATGGTTGTATGACCTAAAGCTTGCCCGGTGTCGGCGGTGCGCTTCCTAAAGGCCGGATATCGCATAATATTATCGGGCGGTCTACCCTGGTGATGACCAGCGGGCAATGGGCCAGGCCGCCGGGTACGACCACTGCGGTCGGCGCCGTGATAACGTGCCTTTCCATCTCTTTACCCAGGTATATCTCTGCCTCGCCCCCCAGCTGACTCAGGTCGTTCAGGTCTGTCCCCAGGAAGGTCAGGATTTCCGGTCTGGGGTGTACGTGCGGCTTGTCCGGCTCCGGCCCGAACCGGTAGGGCGCTTTCTTGATGCTCTCGCACATTATCAGGAAGTCGAACAACGTTTCATTGGGTCGGATAAATGACAACGACCCCCCGGAGTCGTCCCGGTTCTTGGGTCCGTAGCTCCAGGCTCCCTTCCGCGTAAATGCCAGGTTCATCACGTTATCCCGGTATTTGGCGATAAAACTCATCACCGGGGTGTTTTGGGCGGTCTTTTTATTGACGGGCAGCGCTGTCTCTTTGTATTCGGCGGCGCAGGATACCGTCAGGAAAACGAACCGCTTGTCCATTTTGATAATATTAGCCGGGTAGTGCGGCATACCTTTGGGCACGGCCACCGCCGTCGATGTTGTAATCATGTGTTTCTCACCCTCTTCTCCCAGGGAGAGTTCCACTTCCGCCCCCAGTTCCCCCATATCGGTGGCGTCCGCCCCCAGCCAGAGCATCACCTGGTTAAAGTCATGTACGTGCGGTCCGTAAGGTTCCTTACCCATGTTGCCGGCCGCCCAGTAGGCCCCGAGTTCGATGTGGGCATCCAGCCCGAGAGCAGCACCGTCCAGCGTGGTCACCTGACGGTAAAAGCCCGGCCCGTTATCCCGAAAAACAAGTTTCTTGATATATTGCCCGTATTTGGTTGCGGTCATGTGGAATCTCCTTTAGCTTTAGCGGTCGTCCGCATGTTATACGAGAGCTAGTAGCTTTGTCAAGAAATCCGGCAGGTGTGCGGGAACTATCCCCCCCACTCGTTTCTCATCTTTTCCCACCCTGCCGCCCTCTTGTCATTTGTGGCTAATCCTGCAGGTTTTATTAACTCTCCACATGTAAAAGGGGAGTGCGTAGCGAGAGGGGGCGAAGCCACCTCTCGAATTCTTCCCCCCTCTCAAACACCATGAAAATCGACCACTAATGATAAAGCTGTTTGAGAGGGGGTCAGGGGGTGAGTATGTAAAAACATGAGTAAATGATACCCGGTTGTTTCTTGAAGATTGGTTAGGTATATATACCTATTCCGTGCCGCCGTATTATAAGCATAATAAGACAGACGGCCTTCGCTTATATTAGGTATTTAAATATATCTGAATAAGTATCGCGGCGGAAGCCGCTTTTTACCTCCCGGCAGTATGCTTATAGTGGAAATAAAAAACGGGAGGTAAAGATAAATGGAAACCACACTGATAGTAGCCCTGGCAGTAGCAGTCCCGGTAGTCCTCTTCCCGGCAGCTTTCGTCTGGTACCTCAATATCGGGGGAATCGTCGAGGCCGTCCGCGAAGCAAAGGCAGCCAGAGTAAAGAAAACCGCCAAAGCAGTTGCCTAGCAAGCAATCGGTCGGACCATGAAAAGGAGGTGATAAGCTGAACTCCGGTAAAATAAAAATCAAGCACTCCAGCTGAGGTCGGATACAACGAAAAAAGTATCCGGCCTCGCTGTTTTCGTGTGTTATCTTTTCCCACCCAGACCGCCCTAGCGCCATTCACGGCTTAGCACTTAGTCTATAACCACCCAGTAAGGGGAGTGCGTAGCGAGAGGGGGCGAAGCCCCCTCTTAAACATCCTCCCCCTCTCCAATCAGATTACATATCGTTGAAACAAGAAGCCTCTGAATGGA
>CAYNDI010000246.1:1336-3466 GCA_964395955.1 uncultured Dehalococcoidaceae bacterium | reverse complement strand
AGGTGGTGGCCGTCCTTAATCTCCACGCACCCCACCACTAGCCTTTATGAGATCAATCAACTGTCCGCAGGATTTCATTTGTAAAAATTCCCCCTTCCTTTAGTAAAGGAGGGGGGATAGGGGGATGGATTGTAACCATCTCATAAGGAGGGGGGGATAAAGGGGGTGATTATTGAAAATCACCCGAAAACAACCGGAACACCTTATATGCTATTTGACTCCCAGCTAGAAAACTGGTAAAATATCTAGTTTGGAGGCTTAATATTTACGCTATTATTGAAACCGGTGGCAAGCAATATCAGGTAGCCGAAGGCCAGACTATCGATGTCGAACGTCTTGGGGTGGTCGAGGGCGGCACTATCGAGCTGGACAAGGTGCTGCTGCTCGCTGACGGCGATAACATAACTGTCGGCAAGCCGCTCATTGATGGAGCCAGGGTACTGGCCACGGCCAAGAAAAACGGCCGGGGCGATAAGATAATTGTCTTTAAATACAAGGCAAAGGTACGCTACCGCCGCAAGAACGGGCACCGCCAGCTTTTGACCACCCTCAGTATCGACAAGATATTACCGCCGGGAGTTGAAGCCCCCAAGCCGGTGAAAAAGACAACGCGGCGCCGGAAGAAAAAGGAGACAACAACCGATGGCGCATAAAAAGGGAGGCGGCACCAGCCGCAACGGCCGGGACAGCCAGGGCCAGCGACTCGGCGTCAAGAGGTACGGCGGACAGGCGGTCCACGCCGGGACCATCCTGGTACGCCAGCGGGGTACGCGCATCCATGCCGGATTAAACGTGGGCATCGGTAAAGACCACACACTCTATGCCCTTATCGATGGCGTGGTAACATACGAACCGACCAGTAATAATCGGAGAAAGGTCAGCGTTCTCATTAGCTGAGTGTAATGAAAGAAAAGATTCACCCCAAGTATTATACCGATGCCGAGGTAATCTGTTCCTGCGGGCACAAGTTCACCACGGGCTCGACGAAAAAGCAGTTGAAAGTCGAGGTGTGCAGCAATTGCCATCCGTTCTTTACCGGTGAACGGCGCATGATGGACACCGCCGGCCGCGTTGAGCGATTTAAAAAGCGTTACAAGCTTGAAGGTTAATAATAAAAATAATCGGGAAGGCAGGAGCGGGATATTAACACCGCTCCTTTTTCTTTAGGCAGGATGGCGGAAAAAAAGAAATATCATTACGGCGGCCAGGCGGTCATGGAAGGGGTCATGATCCGCGGGCGGAAGTCCCTCGTCACGGCGGTCCGCCGGCCCCGCGGCGATATCATGACTCACGTTAGGGATTTACCACAGTTTACATCAGGTCGTTTAAGACGCCTACCCCTGGTACGCGGCGTCGTCATCCTGATCGAAGCCATGGTACTCGGAATTCAGAGTCTTATGTTCTCGGCCAACGTTGCTCTAGAAGAGGAGGAGGAAGAAATACCTAAAAAACTAATCTGGGGCATGATTGCCCTGGGGGCAGTCCTGGCCGTACTCCTGTTCTTTATCACCCCGCTTCTCCTCACCAAACTATTAAATGCCTATTTGCCCAACTCCCTGGTTTTCCATATTGTCGAAGGGGTGATAAGGGTAATTATTTTCCTCGCCTACCTCAAGGTAATTTCGCTCATGCCCGATATCAAACGGGTCTTTACCTACCACGGCGCCGAGCACAAGACGGTGAACGCCTACGAGGCAGGCGTACCGATGGAAGTCGATGACATCAAGACCTACAGCACCGCCCACGTACGCTGCGGCACCAGTTTTCTGTTCCTGGTATTGATTATCGCCATTATCGTCTTTGCCTTCGTGGGACGCCAAACACTCTGGCTGATGATAGTCTCCCGTATCCTGCTTCTTCCGGTTATCATGGCCCTCGGCTACGAGGTGATATATTTCGGCGCCCGGCATACCGGAAACTGGCTGGTGAAAATACTCCTGGCTCCGGGACTGTTCCTGCAGAAAATGACCACCGGGGAGCCCGATGATAAACAACTGGAAGTGGCCATTGCCGCCATGAACAAAGCCGTGGAGATTGACGGGGCCGAGGAAGCCGCTCCGGCAGTACCCTAAGACCTTTATGACCACTCCACCCCTCGTATGTCATCTTTTCCCACCCAAACCGCCCTCG
>CAYNDI010000246.1:0-1236 GCA_964395955.1 uncultured Dehalococcoidaceae bacterium | reverse complement strand
CATCTTTTCCCACCCAAACCGCCCTCGCATCATTCCCGGCTTAGCCCGTAATCTCGTCCCTTACCACTTAAACCCCGGAGGTGGGGGGTAAAGGTAGCGGTCGTCTATTTTTCGCCACGCACCCCAACACTAGCCTTTATGAGATAAACCAGCAATAGGCCGGATTTCATTTGTAAAAGCTTCCCCCTTCCTTTCTCAAAGGAAGGGGGCCAGGGGGATAGATTAGGACAATTTTACCCTAAAAGATGGACATAGGAAGTGAGGTAAAAAAGTCTTATCTGGAGAATCTTATTGGTTTTCTTCAAGTTCCTGAAAGTAACAGTTCTTATTGCCGGTGTGGCATACCGGGCCGGTGGGACGCGCCTTTACCAGCAGCGAATTATCCTCGCAGTCCTGCCATATCTTAACGACTTTGATGATGTTGCCGGAGGTCTCTCCCTTGTGCCAGAGTTCCTGCCGGCTCCGACTGTAAAACCAGACCTCGCCGGTATCACGGGTCAGCCGCAGGGACTCCTCGTTCATATAACCCAGCATCAGAACCTCGCCGCTATCGGCGTCCTGAATAACCGCCGGGATAAGCCCCTTTTCGTTATAATTCAGATTGCTCATGTATCATCACCTCATTGAATATGATTTTCACTTTCTCACGTACGGTCGATTTCGGATATAGCCTGTTTCAGGTTGATATCTCCGGTGTACATCGCCTTGCCGATAATTGCCCCTTCGGCGCCGAGTTTTTTCAGCATTTTGAGGTGGTTTAACGAGGCCACACCGCCGGCGGCAATAACAGGTAATCCAACGGCGTCTATCATCGCTGCTATCGCCGAGAAATTAGGTTCTGTCAATGTACCGTCACGGCTGATATCGGTATAGATAAAACGGGTAACACCCACTTGCTTCATAGCCCTGGCCAGTTCTACGGCATGTTGTCCGGTGCCTTTTACCCAGCCGTGTGTCGCGACTACTCCATCGCGGGCATCGATACTCACCGCCACCGACTCCCGGAAATGCCGGCAGGCTTCCGTTACCAGTACAGGGTTCTCTACAGCGGCCGTACCCAGAATCACCCGTTCGATGCCAATTTTAAGCAGCGCCCTGATTGTGTCCATTTCACGGATGCCGCCCCCGAGCTGTACCGGTATCAGCATCGCCCTGGCAATATCCCTGATGATTTCCAGGTTACCGATTTCTCCCCTGGCGGCGCCGTCCAGGTCAACGATGTGCAGACGCGGCGCC
>CAYNDI010000245.1:0-3494 GCA_964395955.1 uncultured Dehalococcoidaceae bacterium | reverse complement strand
GGGCGCCGGCAGCCGCCGAGCCGAGGCAGGCGCTCATGGCGGAGTGCTCCGATTCTACGGGTATATATTCGGCGTCCAGTTCGCCGTTGGCCACCAGCTCGGCCAGGTGCTCGACGATGTGGGTCTGGGGGGTGATGGGGTAGGCCGCAACGACATCGGGATTGGCCAGCTTAACGGCATCGGCCAGGGCGATGGAAACCTCGATACCAACTCTGGTTACCATTATTCCACCTCCTCGACCATTGTTATCACTTTCGGCCAGCACTCTCTGGCGCAGATACCGCATCCCTTGCAGTAGAACAAATCAGCTTCAAAGTTGCCGTCCTCATTCGGATTGATGCACCCTTCCGGGCAGTACAGGGCGCAGAGGCCGCACTTGATGCACCGGGTGAAGTCATAGGTGGGGCGCTGCGAGCGCCAGGTGCCGCTCTCGTACGACCGGGCGCTGCCCGGCGCGGCGACGATACAGCCTATCTCCAGGTCTCGCCAGGTCATTTCATTTTCGGATTTCGCCATTTATCGCTCCTTGGATACTACTTGTTCGTAGGCTGTTTCCATCGCTTTGATATTGCGTTCTGCCAGCCTGCCGAAACGCTTGTCTAAAGGCGCGTACGCCGATTTTTTATCGATAACGCCGGTCATTTTTACCACGGCTCCCAGCATCGTCGTATTGACGATGGGTACCCCGAGCACTTCACGGGCAATCTTGTTGGCGTTCACGACGGCCACCGGGTTTTTTATACCGAACTCGGATTTTATCTCCGCCGGTGTCTTCCGCGTATTGATGATAACCCAGCCGCCTTTTTTCAGTCCGGATGTCACGTTAACCTTATCCAGCAAGCTGGGGTCAAGCACAACGACGCAGTCCGGCTCGGTAATATCCGCCCTGATTCTCACCGGTTCTTTACTATCGATTCTATTGAAAGCCTGCACCGGTGCTCCCCGCCGCTCCGGACCGAAGCTGGGAAAGGCCTGGGCAAACTTCCCTTCGCTGATGGCTGCCTGTGCCAGCAGCTCGGTGGAAGTAACCGCCCCCTGCCCGCCACGTCCGTGCCACCTGATTTCCATAAGGCTTTTTTCTTTTGTCATGTACGGCTCCACACTTACAATTAACGCCCCTGGAGCGACTTGAACGCTCGCACCCGGCTCCGGAGGCCGGCGCTCTATCCACCTGAGCTACAGGGGCAATTATTAAAATCATACTATAAAATGTAAAGTCCGTGCAACCCTGAATATTCCGTTCCAGTGTTGACTTTTTAACCTCAAGACGATTAAAGTAACTAGAGATGGGCAGACTGTAAAATATTGCGTCCTTTCGTACGAACGGCATCATTTTATAAGCAATTACTACGTAATAGCGGGGAGAGCTTACTGTCTTGCAGAGACTAAAGGCGGTCATTCTGGTTGGCGGTCCGGGCACGAGGCTGCGTCCGCTTACCGATAATTGCCCCAAGCCAATCGTCCCGGTGCTCAACCGGCCCTTTTTAGAGCATACCCTTGCCCATCTCAAGCAATTCGGCATTGAGGATGTTATCCTGGCGATGAGCTACCTGCCGGATGCCATCCGGGAATATTTCGGAGATGGTGACCGTTGCGGTATGCGGCTGACCTATTGCCTGGAAAGAGAACCGATGGGCACCGCCGGCGCCGTAAAAAACGCCGCCGCATATCTGGATGGGCCATTTGTCGTTCTTAACGGCGATGATGTCTTTATAGAAATGAATATGGATGAGGCATTCGCCTTCCACCGTGAAAAAAAGGCTAAGGCAACCATATTCCTGACCTGGGTCGATAATCCCAGCGCCTTCGGTGTGGTGGAAACAGATGAAGATCACCGGGTCCAACGCTTCATCGAAAAGCCCCCGCCCGGAGAAGAGACGACCAACTGGATAAACGCCGGGGGCTATATCCTTGAGCCGGAGGTTCTGGAGCATATACCGGCTAATCAGCACTATATGTTTGAAAAAGGACTTTTCCCCCGCCTCCTGGACGAAGGTGAACCGGTGTACGGTTATCCCTACCGGGGATACTGGCTGGACATGGGGACCCCGGAAAAGTATTACTCCCTGAATATTGACCTCCTGCTATCAAAAGTACACAGTCCGCTGATTCATGATTCCCGCCGGGATGGTATATACTGTAGTCCGGATGTTACCCTCCATCCTTCGGCGGTAATAACGGCTCCGGTGACCATCGAACGCGGCTGCCGGATAGGCCGGGAGGTATCCATCACCGGGCCGGTAAGCATCGGGCGGGACTGCCTTCTGGAAGACGGTGCCAGTATCGAAAATACGGTATTATGGGATGGCATTCATGTCGGTACCGGCGCCAGATTAAACAGATGCATAGTAAGCAGCAATACCGTTATCGGCAACGGGCGGGAAATTCAGGACTGCGTGGTTACTCCTTCACAGACCGTGCCCTTAAAACGGAGCCAGGAAATACTCGAATAATAACTTTATTAGAGGAGCGTGTATGGCCGGAAATAAATCCAAATCTTCAAGTAAGGCGAAGAAGGGAAAACTTAAAGAAATAACCTTTTACTGCGGCCGCTGTGAGAAACACAGGCCGATTGCCGAGATGAGAACGGTTACCAGGTTCGTGCCGGCGCTGCTGGTATGCAAGGATTGCGCCAGGGAACTGCGCTAGGCACTGAAAAAGTACAGGATATCAGCGAGGGAACTCTATGGCCGAAGAACTGGGAAAGATAGAAAAACCCGCGGTAGACAGCTTTAAAAAAGGCAGGAAGCTGTATTTCGTGCCCCTCATTTACGGCGGTCAAGACCAGCCGGAAGACTACCTGGTAATATTCCAGAGGTACTGGGAACAGGTAGCCAAACAGATAGCCGAGTTAACTCAAAAACTGGGCGAGGTCAAACGCATCTATCACGAGCTTATCGCCATGTCCGGTGAGGAAGGCATGAAAACTATAAAAGAGCTTGGTGAAAAAAGCCATGATATCATCCGGTCGTGTCTGGATAAAAAGGCGCAACTGGAAGCCGTTGAAGGCAACGATATACTCACCGAGTTCATGGACTGGAGCCGGTGCCTGATTACAGGACTGCAAAATCCTCAGGTAGCGTCAAAAGTCTATGACTTCTACATAGAAGCCGCGAAAAAAAGAAACGAATATATCGCCGGGAAAATAGATGAAACGCTGCAGGAAAATGAAATCGGGATGCTGTTAATGAGGGAAAATCACCAGGTACAGTTTCCGTCGGACATACAGGTCTTTTATGTCGCCCCACCCGCTCTGGATGAAATCAAACGCTGGCTTAGAGAGCGTGAAAGTCAGACAAATAAAGAGAAATAGCAGCTCCCCCACCCCGATACCGCCGGCTTCCGGTATCAGCTCAGCGGGCGTATATCTTAGTAAGGGCGGGTTTCTTGATTGGCGGTTTTAAACGCCTGACATAGATGGCGCTGCACTGGAGACAGGATATATAGGCCCCTTCAGAGTCACGTTCCAGAAACAGGTCGCCTCCACAACGCTT
>CAYNDI010000244.1:0-3515 GCA_964395955.1 uncultured Dehalococcoidaceae bacterium | reverse complement strand
AAAACGGACTACATTATGATAGCGACCACAAGGCACCACAATCACACCTTGATTTAAAAGTTCGGATAAAATCGAGCCAATCATCTCAGCCGGAAGCGGTTCTCTAGTCTCTTTATCCTTAACCAGTTCGATGCCAATGAACAGCCCTTTTCCACGGACGTCACCGATGATATTGATATCCTTCGATGCTTCCTGGAGGCTGGACGTGGTCTCTTCGCCTAGCTTTACAGCCCTGCCCATCAGGTCATAATTCTTATCGGTTAGGATATCGATATTCGCCATGCAGACGGCAGCGGAGAGGGAGTTCGCGGCGAAGGTATTAGGTTGCGATGCCTCCACCAGTTTATCAGCAAATTCAGACTTAAAGGTCACCCCGGCCATAGGAAGGTCGCCACCCATGCCCTTGCCCCATGTCAGTATGTCCGGGACGACATCACTGTACTCGATGGACCACATCTTACCGCTGCGTCCCGCCCCCGCCTGGACTTCATCAGCGATGAATAAAGCGCCGCACTTCTCGCAGGCTTTCTTCAACATCTCCATGTAACCCGGTGGCGGCACTAGGTAGCCACCTTCACCCTGTAACGGCTCGACGATGAGCGCGGCGACGTCATCCGCGGCGGTATAAGGGGTGTTAAGCACGTAATCCACGTACTTGGCGCACTGGAGGTCACAGCTTGGATATTCCAGCCCGAAGCAGCAGCGGTAGCAGTAGGCATACGGTACGTGGATGACGTAAGGCATGAGAGGCCCGTAACCTTGGTGATAGTGGTCTCCCGTGGTCAGCGCCCCGGATCCAACCCATACCCCGTGATAAGCCCCGTGAAAAGCCACAATCTGCGCCCTGCCGGTTAGGTGCCGGGCGAACTTGATGGCTGTTTCCACAGCGCCGCTGCCACTCTGGGTGAAGTAACTGATGCAATTACCCCGCAGACCTTCGGGCATGATACTGGATATCCTTTTTGCCAGCTCTGTGCGACGGGTGCTTACTGCTTCAATAGCGTGCATCATCTTGCCCATCTGTTTTTGCATTGCCTCGATAACCTTCGGGTGACGCCGGCCCACCGCACTCACGGCAACTCCCGCTGTTAAATCGATGAAAAGGTTGCCGTCGGGATCTTTAATGGTAGCACCTATCCCCTCGTCGAAAACCGGCGGCGAGGCGCTGCCAGGCCGGGTTAAAGACTCGTACCTAGGTACATCTTTCAGTACCTTAAGGCTCTGGGGACCGGGAATAGCGGTTAGTATTTTTGGAGCGCCGGGGTATGATAATTTAGCCAGTTCTGCTTCTGATATCATTAAAATTCTCCTTTAAATAATAATTAGTTCACCTGTATATCATCAAAAATGTAATTATCAAAGAATAAGTTATGGGGTATCTAAAGAAGTAAATTGCAGACCCAACGATTTGGCTACCGGTTCGTATACCAGCTTACCTTTGTAAACATTAAGGCCTTTTTTCAGTGTCTCGTCCGTTTGCAACGCTTCGCGGTAACCCATTTCTGCCAGCTTTATAACATAAGGGAATGTAGCGTTGGTCAAGGCGAACGTTGAACTCCTTGAAACCGCTGAAGGAATATTCCCTACACAATAGTGGAGCACACCGTCGACAACGAATACTGGATTATCATGAGTGGTAGGAACGGAAGTCTCGCAGCATCCACCCTGGTCAACCGCCACATCTACCAGCACTGATCCCTTACGCATTTTGGTAAGCATCTCCCTCGTCACCAGTTTCTCTGCCTTGGCTCCCGGTATTAACGTTGCGCCTACTACAAGGTCGGCATCGACCAATGCGGCTTCGACATTACTTTTGCTGGAAGCTATGGTGACCAGCCTACCATTAAGAATATCCGTCAGGTATCTCAGTCTTTCGATATTTATATCCAAAATAGTGACACTGGCGCCCATCCCCAACGCTACCCTGGCAGCGTTGGCCCCCACGGTACCACCCCCGATGATGACGACATTGCCGGGCCTGATTCCCGGTACGCCACCTAATAAAACACCACTACCGCCATTCTCTCTCTGGAGGTAACAAGCGCCAATCTGGATTGACAGTTTGCCAGCGATTTCACTCATCGGTTCCAGCAGCGGCAGAGAACCGTCAGGCAACTGGACCGTCTCGTAAGCAATTCCTATTACCTTTTTCTCCAACAGGGTCTTGGTCAGTTCTAGGGCTGGAGCGAGATGCAGATAAGTAAACAGTATCTGTCCTTCGTTAAGCAAAGGCCATTCTGCTTGGATCGGTTCCTTTACCTTGACAACCATCTCCGCTTCTCCGAATATTTCGCGGGATGACTCCTTTATTTCAGCCCCGGCCAGCTGGTACTCCTGGTCCGAGATGCCACTTCCCTCGCCCGCTGATTTTTCCACCAGTACCCGGTGGCCTTTTTCAACCAGGGTTCTTACGCCGGCGGGAACTATGGATACACGATATTCATTTTTTTTTATTTCCCTGGGAATGCCGATAATCACGATTCGTTACATCTCCTAGCTTATGCCGCTTACTTCTTCTATTTAAGTAAATCATTAATGATTTGACTAATCAATAACTTGTTTAAGCTATTAAAAAGAATGCAGTATTATCAGGTTCGCTTTTGTCCAGTAATGATATTAAAACTGTATATATAACGACTAATCTTGAAGCTGATGTACTCATTCTCTATATAATTAAACATCAAGACTAAATGTATGCAATGCCTCATTTGAGCTATATTATAAGTAGAGGAAAACTCGGGAAATTTGACATTGATTTTAAACGAATTCTTAGAATGGCATGGGGTAACGGCTTCAAAGCAATTCCCTGATAACTGTGTGTTTTCTTAAACTTGCAATTACTCTTAATTATAATCCAATAAATAGCTGTTTTAAGCTATTGAACTGGCCCGCATACAAAAGTACATTTTATATATAAATCTGTATATATAATCCAACCGTCAAATGCTATAATTGGTATCTTTTCATTTCAACACTAAAATTTCTCTAAGGGAGGTACTAAATGGCTAAGTCAAAATATGCGCAATATATTCTCACAAATCTTCATACACCTGAACAAATGGATCCGGAAATGATAACAAAATTAGAAGAGTGGAACCATTTGATACTCTGGATCGATGATAAAGTGGTTCCCGGTTCTTTCCAGATGAACTGCTGCTGGTATGTTAAAGTCCCGGATAATCAACCGTACTTTCAGCATAAACATGATGTGCCTGAAATCATCGGACTTTTCGGTAGCGATTACCAGAATCCCCATAACATGGGCGGCGAGGTGGAGTTCTGGATGGAAGACGAAAAATTTGTAATAAACAAGAGTTGTATGATTTTCGTGCCGGCCGGCATAAGACATTGCCCCCTTTATCTGAAGCGAGTCGATAGGCCCATTTTCCATTTCACCGTTGTGACCAGTCCGTTATACTCGATGTCTACATAAGTGACAATGAACAATATACGCATGGGTCTTAATAAATATACGGAAATGGGTTAACAAACTATGAAAAAGCAGACCGTATCCA
>CAYNDI010000243.1:0-3523 GCA_964395955.1 uncultured Dehalococcoidaceae bacterium | reverse complement strand
AGTCATCACCGAATTCATACAGCTTGGTTTCATCAATTCTTTCACCGCCGGTGCCGCGCTGCCGGATATTATGTGAGCCGCTGCGGTCTTTCTTCAAACTGGCGAAGACGGTGTTCAGGGCTTTTTCCCCGATTTTCTTCATGCCGCGCGGCGTTAACTCATACTGGCCGCGTTTCTTCCGAATATAGCCGGCATCCTCCAGCATTTTGGTAATTTCCCGCATCCTCTTAAGCTCTTCCGCCGCGTTATCGCCTAAAAGCTCCTTAACCAGCTTTTCATCTATCTCATCCAGGGAATCGTCATACCGGGAATCCTGGAACTGCTCTTCGAGGGTATCCATTTTCTGGAGGTGCTCCATCAGCTTCAGAGCTTCCGAATAAGAAATCGATTCCTCCCCGCTAAACGGATACCGCTGCGGTGTCAGCCAGCCGGGATAGAGAGCTTCCATGTTGGCCGCCATCTTTGCCATCTCGTATTTGGTCGATTCATCCAGCATGGAATCTATTAAGTCCTGAAGCTCCTGCCGGTCTGCCGGAGAAAGGCTCTCCATCAATGCTTGCGCCTGGGCTATCTGCTGCTGCAGGCGCTCGATTAACTCATCGAGGTTTTTGGGCGGATTATCGCCGAAGAAATCCCCGAACTGCTTCATGAATCCCTCGAAATCGGGTTCTTCTCCCCGCCTCCGCGCTTCCAGCATCTGGTTGATAGCTTCCATGAAATGCCTCATGGCGGCCAGGGAATTTGCGTCCATATTCTGGAGTTTCTGGGTCATTTCCTTGGCAAAAGACGACATGGCGTTACGTTTGAGCATGTCCATGAGCTCCTGGAACTGGCGTCTGGCCTCCTGGTCCATGAAATCGTACTGGCTGAGGTCTTTTATCCTTCCCCCGGTATCTGAAGGCAGGGCTTCCAGCTTCTCCATGTTCTGGGAGGCACGTTCTTCCATGTTCTTGAGCAGTTTTTCCTGCATTTCCGGATTGAGTTCCTGGCTGCCGCTGGCCGCTTTTTGCCTGGCTTCATCCAGCCGGTGCTGTATGCCCTGGCGCTCGGTCTGGATAATCTCATCGAGCCTCTTGCGGATGTCTTCCATCATCGAGTTCAGCTTGTATTTCTCAAGGTGTTCCTGCCGCCGCTGGCGCAGTCTCTGTAAGAGTTCCCGGAGGCTGGGTAAACGTCTTCCCTGGGGGTCCGAGAGGCCGTTACGCTGCATCATGCGCAGGGCTTCGGCGAGGTCGCCGTCATACATCAGGTTCCGTTGTAGTTCCTGCATCAATGCGTCGGTATCCGGCTCGAAGATGTTCTGCGTGTTGTCCCATTCGGAATAGCGATAATTTTCCATTTTCTAATGCCTGTAAACCGTCTTACCGGTAACCTTTGTTTTGTTTAGCCTTTTATTCAGGTGCGCGCCTTCGAGGATAAACTCGACGGCTGACGCCAGGGTCTCCGGCGTTTCCGCATCGGTTATCTTTTTGACCGCTTTGGCCAGCCCGGGAATCTCTTTCACGTACCGTACATACGACTTTGCGTTCATGTTATCCGATGTCTCGACCGTGAATCCGCCGTTAAACTGCTTGGCTACCGGCTCTAGTTCGTCAAACTGGAAATACCGGTTGAATACCACGAGAACCGCTTTTTTAGTGAGATCATCGATAACCTTCTGCTCATTCTTGTCCTCGAAGCCTTCCATCTCCATTTTGCCGGTGGTGGAGGCAATAATGTACGGAAGGTCGCTGATACGCGGGACTGCCAGCTTTTCTCCCAGCATAATCGCCCGTCTGATAGCATTTGAAACCACTGTTTCTAGATTGGATATAGAGACCCTCACACTGACCCCGGAACGCTGGCCGATATCCGGACTCTTCCGAGCCAGGTGCGTTATCTCGGCAATGACTTCTTTAATATAGTCAGGAACGTAAAAATTCACATCTCCGTCATTAAACCGATGCCATTCCTGCTCGACGATGGCTATTTCGTCCTTAATCGTGACCGGGTAGTGCGTGCGGATTTGCGCGCCGAAGCGGTCTTTAAGCGGGGTAATAATCCTGCCGCGGCTGGTATAGTCTTCAGGGTTGGCGCTGGCAACGAGTATGATATCCAGTGGCAGCCTGACCCGATAGCCTTTTATCTGGATATCCGCCTCTTCCAGGAGGTTGAACAAACCCACTTGCAGTCTTTCCGCTAAATCCGGCAGCTCGTTGATGCAAAATATACCCCGGTTAGTCCGTGGAATAATCCCGTAATGCATGGTAAGCTCATCGGAAAGATACCGTCCTTCAGCCACTTTAATAGGGTCGACATCGCCGATGAGGTCGGCAATCGTCGTATCCGGCGTGGCCAGTTTTTCTCCGTACCTGTCCTGTCGCGATAGCCAGGCGATTTCCGTGGCGTCTCCGTCCCTGGCGACCTTTTCCCGGCAGGACTTGCATATTGGCGAGAAGGGATTATCGTTAATTTCACAACCCCGTATGGTTGGTATTGCCTCATCCAGCAGGTCTGCGAGGAGACGCATGACGCGTGATTTAGCCTGACCTCTCTCACCAAGGAAGATGATATTTTGACCGGATATCACGGCATTTTCTACCTGGGGTATTACGGAATTATCGTATCCGATAATCCCGTTGAAGATGGGTTTTCTTGCCTTAATCAGCGCGATAAGGTTATTTCTCATTTCTTCTCTTATGGATAAAGATTTATAACCGGACGCTTTCAACTCTCCGAGGGTGTGCGGTTTATGCGGCACAGCCGGGGTGCCGGAGGTTTCGGCGTGGCCGTACGGTGCCGGCGGTTTTTCTACAGGTGAGGAGGGAGATTTAACTGCCTCTTCAATATTTTTATTTTCTTTTTTATATCGTTTAAAGAGAAACCCCATATTTTTCACCACTTTCATTATTTAAGACCTGTCTTTTACAGAGCAGCTATTATTCGACGATAAAATAAAAGTAATCAACCTATTGCCAAGAATCAGATTGTCCAGTCCCGCTTGTACACAAAATCTAGTGTGTCTATATTAAGTATAGAAGGTGTGCTAAAAATCTGTCAATGAAATCAGCAGGATATTCTGATGGAATTGGTCATTGCCTACCGGAACTGCGAAGAACGCGAAAGCGATTGGCATGACCGTTCAGGTACTTATCACAGTTAGATTTGCCAATACCTGCACAAATTATCTTTTCGTATTGTTTGGTGAACAGAATCCGGGCCGTACAGTTTTTTAAGTGATCATTTATCTGGGTTAGCTTATTTTCAAAGCCCGGTCACTTCATGCCATTGGTAACAAAACCCGGAATGTACTTCCTTTTCCCGGCTGGCTTTCCACTTCTATCTTACCCCCATGAAGCTCGGCGATAGCTTCAACTGAAGTCGAGTTATCGTGGTGTGGGCCAAGTAAATCTGTAAGCCGAGTTCTGTGTCCCGAAAAAATCGGGACGGTGACCATCTATCTAGCCCCGATGTTACCATCGGGTTCAAGCGACCAACCCGGGGAACGGGCCGGGCGTCCCTGTGTCCCTCTATTTGGTCTTGC
>CAYNDI010000242.1:375-3528 GCA_964395955.1 uncultured Dehalococcoidaceae bacterium | reverse complement strand
GGGATGTGATATCGGGCCGCAGGTATGCGTCATGCCGGCTACCAGTATCGGCGATAATGTCACCATATCGTCCTTTACCGAGATTAAGAACAGCATTATCGGCGATGACGTTGCCATTGGGCCGGGCTGCATCATCAGCGATTCGGTTATCGATAAAGGCTGCGTACTCCAGGGGCGTTTTACCGCCCTCGGCGGGAAGAGTGAAGTCAGGGTCAACGGGGAAAGTGCGGAGATAAACGTGGGTGTTATCATGGGCGAAGAATGCCATGTGGAAAGTAATGTAACGGCACAGCCGGGAGTAATCATCGGCAACTACTGTCTAATCCAGATGACAAAGGTACTCAGCGGCCGGATACCTGACCGGAGTCTGGTGTACTAGATTGATTGGCCTGTTTACTTTATTTGGTTAAAGGATTTATGAATTGTGTGCGGCATCATTGGATATATAGGTGAGAAGAAAGCCCAGCCGATTCTCTTCAACTGCCTGAGTAAGCTGGAATACCGGGGCTATGACTCCTGCGGCATTGCCGTGATGGCCGAGGGCGTCCGGGTCTATAAAGACCTCGTCAGGGTGAAGGCGCTGGCTAAAGCGGCACCGCTTCTGGATGGGACGATAGGCATCGGCCATACCCGGTGGGCAACCCATGGCGAGCCTTCAAAAATAAACGCCCATCCGCATTGTGATTGCACCGGCCGGATTGCCGTGGTACACAACGGCACGATTACCAATTTCCATAAATTAAGAGAGCAACTCACCGCTGAAGGTCATATTATAGCTTCGCAGACCGATACCGAATTGTTGTCTCACCTTATCGAGAAATACTACGACGGCGATTTTACCGCGGCGGTTGAAATGGCGCTGCATGATGTTGAAGGTGCCTACACCATGATTGTGTTAATGGCGGGTGAGTCCAGGCTGATAGCCGCCAGGAAGGACAGCCCGCTGATTATCGGCATCGGCGACCGGGAGAACTATATCGCCTCGGATGTACCGGCTTTACTGGACTACACCAGCCGGGTAATCTATCTTGAGGACGGGGACATGGCCGTGGTTACCGCCGACAGCGTCACATTGAAGAATGACAAAGCCGATGTTGTCCGGGAAGAGCACAAGATATTATGGAGTGTGGAAGATGCTCAAAAGGGCGGCTACGAGCACTTCATGCTTAAGGAAATCCATGAGCAGCCCAAGGTAATCCGGGATACCCTGACGGAATATATATCGTCAGGTGAGACGGCGGCGGACCTGGCGGTGGGTGGCGGTCTGGAGGATATTCTCATACTGGCCAGCGGTACCTCATATCACGCCGGGCTGGTGGGGAAGTATATTCTTGAAGGGCTGACTAATACCCCGGTGAGAGTCGAGCTGGCTTCCGAATATATCTACAGCGGTCAGGCATCGGCCCGGAATAAAGCTATTGTTATTACCCAGTCCGGCGAGACGCTGGATGCATTGAAAGCCATCAAGAGGTTGAAAGAAGTCGGGTGCCGGGTTATTACCATTACAAATGTCGTCGGCAGCACGGCCAGTCGTGTTTCCGACCAGACAGTCTATACACGGGCGGGACCGGAAATAAGTGTCGCCGCCACGAAGACCTTTATCGCGCAGCTTATCGCTCTGTACTGGATTACGATACCGTATGCCAGGGTTGATTCCAGAAGACTGGATGACCTTGTTCTGGAACTCAGGCAGCTGCCGGTAAAAGTGCAGCAGGTACTGGACAACGAAGAAATGATTAAAGAGTGTGCCCGGCAGCTCGCCAGGTATGATAATGCTTTCTATATCGGTCGTGGCATCAATTATCCGGTTGCTCTTGAGGGCGCTTTAAAATTAAAGGAAATTTCCTATATTCACGCTGAAGGCTATGCTTCCGGGGAGCTCAAGCACGGGCCATATGCCCTCCTGGGTGATAAGGCGGGTGTGGTGGCCGTTGTCGCCCGGGACAATACTTACGAAGCTATTACCACCAGCATCAAAGAGATTAAAGCCAGGAAATCGCCGGTACTGGCGGTAGTAAGCGAGGGAGACGAGACCATGGCAGAGCTGGCCGACTCGGTTATCAGCGTACCCCGCACCGATCCCCTGTTTTCACCGGTAGTTAACGCCGTGGTCCTGCAGCTGCTCGCCTATTACGTCGCTAAAGAGCGGGGCTGCCCCATAGATTTCCCCAGGCACCTGGCCAAGACCCTCACCGTAGAATAGCAGCGGTATTTTCCCATCGGCGCGTTCATCGATTATCCTCTGGGTTGAATACCCCGGGTATGGTACAATTAAACCGAGTATGAGTATCAAGACCGTAGCTACCAATCGAAAAGTCTATCATAATTACTTTGTAAGCGATAGTATCGAGGCGGGTATTGTTCTTACCGGCTCGGAGATAAAATCGATAAGGAGCGGGCGCGTGAGTCTTGGTGATGCCTATGTCCGGCCGGAAGGCGGAGAACTCTGGCTTCATAATGCTCACATTGCCCGCTACGAGGCCAGCAGTTACATGAGCCATGAGCCGACCCGCCCCCGGAAGCTGCTGCTGCATCGTAAGGAAATTATCAATCTTTCCAGTAAAGTAGCTGAAAAGGGATTGACACTGGTGGCTACAAAAATGTACATCAAGGGTAGTATCGCCAAAGTGGAAATAGCCCTGGCAAAAGGTAAAAAACTCTACGATAAACGCGAGGCTATCAGCCGTCGTGATGCCGAGAGAGAACTGGCCAGGGAGGTTAAAATCCGGTAAAATATATAGTGGAGGAGGTCTTTCGGACTCCCCTCCGGTAAATGGGGACGCGTGGGTTCGACAGGGGAAGTAGGTTACAGAATTGCAGGCTGAGGTGCCGCTCCCTCATTAAACCGGTGGCAAAACACAAACGCTGAACCTGAAATGGTTGCAGCCTAATTAACTAGGTTGCCATCCAGCCTGACCCCGCCCCGACGGGTTGGGACTGGGTGCCGAAAAGTTGGGGTGCCATCGCCTTGATGCCGGTACAGGCGGTGAAAGATGAATCGGCTGGTCCGGTTTAACTCGGTCAGTTGAGGTGAACCGGGTAAGATTAAAGAGCTGACTAAGCTTGTAGGATATCCTGGGCAGCTTCTTCTGGACGGGGAGTTCAACTCTCCCCCGTCTCCAGTCTGTGAATCAAAACGTCGGCTGAAATAGC
>CAYNDI010000242.1:0-365 GCA_964395955.1 uncultured Dehalococcoidaceae bacterium | reverse complement strand
TGTTTCATGTGGAGTTCGCCTCTCCCACGTATCCACCAGAAACACAGACGAACCTTCAAGAGGTTCGTTCAAGATACGGATATCAGACCCTTCACGAGAAGCCGCCACCTGGAAGACAGGTTTAAAAGGCGGCTTCGGTTTTATAGCGACGATGGATTTGGTTTTCATGGCATCAACGTAAACAGCATCCAGCATAGTAAGTAGGAGCTTCCTTCGCTCCTCGGTATTGGCTTTTTTCCATAGCCCTGGCAGGTCCATAATCAGTTTACCGGCTTCCTCGGCAGCATTCGCCTGGGGAATGACGAGAGACTCAAGCTCCATTTCCAGCAGTTTCTTCTGGCGGTGATATTCTTCATCCGGGAAAA
>CAYNDI010000241.1:0-3537 GCA_964395955.1 uncultured Dehalococcoidaceae bacterium | reverse complement strand
AGCCCCGATACCGGTAAAATACTTATCCCCGAAGTGCCCCGCGGTCACGGCAAAGACGGGACATTCGTAGAGACAGCCGCCGCAGCGCAGGCAGTAGAGAGCCTGCCGCAGTTTGGGGTATTTCGCCAGCTTTGTCCGGCCCCCGTCCAGGAAGATAACGTGGAACTCACGGGGGCCGTGAACGCCGTAGGTGGTCACCTTTTCGATATCGCCGGTCTTGCTGGGACCGGAGACCAGACTTACATAGGATGGAACCGTATAGTTGGCGTAGCGCCAGGTTACCTCGGATACTTTATAGGCGTCGGTGAGGGAGGGCACCAGCTTTTCCAGTCCCACCAGGGCGATGTGCACCGGCGGCGCGCCGGTAGCCAGACGAATATTGCCCTCGTTTTCGATAATGAAGAGCGTACCGGTCTCGGCGGCGACGACGTTAGCCCCGCTGATACCGATATCCGCCCGGAAGAACTTGTCCCGGAGGTACTCCCGGGCGGCGGCTACCATGTCGGTGATTTCCGCATCCGGGGCTATTTCCCGTCCCATGACCTTGGTAAAGAGACGGGCGACATCCTCGCGGGGCACATGGATAGCCGGCGAGAGAATGTGCATGGGGCGGTCGCCGAGTTTCTGAACGATGAACTCGCCGAGGTCGGTCTCGTAGACCTCGTTGCCCTTAGCTTCCAGGTGCTCGCGCAGGCCGATTTCCTCGCCGGTCATCGATTTACCCTTGACGATAAGTTTACCGGTGCCGGTAAGGTCTCCGATTATTTTCAGGGCTTCATCCGCCGTTCTGGCGAGATAGCCTTTACCCTTGTTCTCCTCGATGGAGGCTATGGCTTGGCGGGCGAGGTTTTCCATCTCGGGGATAGCCTTCTCTTTTATCTTGATGACCTCTTCGGCCAGTTCTACGGTATGGGGGAATTTTTCCAGGGCGTTTTTCACATTCGTACGGAATCTATTGACCGCCCGGGACAGTGCCAGACGGAGCCGGTCATTACCGGCGGCGTCCATTATCTCTTTTTTATAACTTTTGAAATCGGATTGTTTTTTCATGGTTCTATCGCCATGGCGATGACCTGTGCCAGGTCAAGCACCTCGACTCCCTTAATCTTAAGCTGGCGCAGTCCGTCTTTAAGCTGCATAACACAGCCGGGACAGTGAGTCACGATGATATCCGGTTTAGTTTCCATCAACTCGGTAACGCGGTTAACGGCCAGTACCTGGCTCAGCGCGGGGAAAACGGTCTCGAAGCCGCCCCCACCCCCGCAGCAGGTCGCCCACTCCCCTTTAGTCCAGTCGGTCTCCACCAGCTCGATATTCTCGATAGAAGTCAGTATGCGGCGCGGCTCTTCGATCAAACTCAGGTAGCGTACCAGCTGGCAGGGGTCATGATAGGTGACTTTAACCTTACGCGGAAAACGCAGCTTAAGTGACGGCAGTTTTTCGGCGACCACTTCCAGGAAATGCCTGACTTCCAGGTCGTAGCCGTCCACGTAAAGAGGAAACAACTCTGACAGGGCGTGGGTGCAATAGGGTACGATGCTAATGACCCGCTTTACCCCGGCCGACTTCATTACCCGGTGAGCCTGCCGGGCGTTCTCGGCAAACTTCGTCTGTAGTCCGGCATGGTTCAGCGGCGCGCCGCAGCAGGGCTCATTCTCAGCCAGGTAGCCCGGCTCGATACCCAGGTGACGCAGCACTTTCACCGCCGCCACCAGCGGTGCCGCCCCGGCTTCGCCGCCGCGGGAGAGGACATTACTGTAAATACCGGGCAAATTGAGTCCCAGTTTCTTTTGAAAGCGGGCGAAACGCATTGGCAACTCTGAACCGATGACGCTTTTATCTACATTCCTCGCCAGAGACATCAACCGTTCCAGTCGTGCTGAATACTGGTAACCGCAGCCGGCAAAAAATACGGTCTCAGCCCGCGCGGGCAGGTCAAGGCCCTGCGCCCACCGGGCGCTCTGCTCTTTACTGGCTCCAAGTATGTTCTGATGCGTGATGATGTTATCAGCGAGGTAAGTCAAACCCGGAGGCACTAACTCACTATCCATAGTCAATACTCACAGAAAACCGAAGGGGATTCCAATCATTTATGATACATCCCTCAAACATGACCTGGCAAGTTATGGAGCGATAAACAGGATGAGATTATAAACCGAGAATGAATATGATAACATCACCGAGATATATTATCCTTGACATTTGATTTTTTGAGTATATATAATGAGCCAACGCCTAAAACTCACCCGGTTGTTATATATTTTTAGTTTATACCGTTCAGATATCGGGGGCCGTCCTAGGAACCAGAATCCAAAATGACCACATATATCATACGGCGACTATTGATGGCAGTGATTATTATCATAATGGTAAGTCTTATTGTCTTTTTTGCCGTACGCCTCCTCCCCGGAGACCCCCTTATTATTTACCTGGGACAGCAAGCCCAGCAGGGCAATTTTTCCGAAACCCAGCTGGAACAACTCCGCATCGAGTACGGCCTTGACAAGCCCATCATGGTGCAGTACGGCAACTGGGTATGGGGTATCCTGCACGGAGACCTGGGGACCTCGATATACTATCGTGAAGACGTGGGCAAGCTCATGGGAGAACGTTTCCCGATAACCCTGCACCTGGGTATCATAGCCTTCATTCTCAATATTGTGTTCGGCGTTCTGATGGGACTGGCGGCGGCGATAAGGCGGGGTACCTGGATTGATTCCGTTTCAACCACGTTGGCCAATATCGGCGTGACCACACCGCCTTTCTGGCTGGGACTGCTGCTGATATATCTCTTCGGGCTCAAATTAGGCTGGCTTCCCATTCACGGCTACACCTCTCCTTTTGAGGATTTCTGGTTGAGCACCAGAAAAATAATCATGCCGGTGTTCTGCCTGGCCATCGGAGGACTGGCTTTTACGGCACGCCAGACAAGGTCGAGTATGCTGGAGGTCACCATGCAGGACTATATCCGCACCGCCTGGGCCAAGGGCCTGCGGGAACGCTCTGTTATTATGAGACATGCCCTGAAGAACGGTCTCATCCCGGTAGTTACGCTGCTGGGCATGGGCATCGGCATGGTTTTCGGCGGATCGGTGCTGGTGGAGACCGTATTTGCTATCCCGGGCATTGGCAGACTGCTGGTGACCAGTGTTATGGCGCAGGACTATGTTGTGGTACAATCAAGCACACTGGTAATAGCCATTATTATCGTTTTAGCCAATTTGCTCGTTGATATATCCTACGGGTGGCTGGACCCCCGCATCCGCTACGGCTAGGAGACCTGTATTAATGACTGAAATAGAAGCGACAGAAAAAGATTTCATCGAAGCGCCGCCCCGCGTCAGCGAGTGGCGGCGTGTCTGGAGAATATTTTTTCAACGGAAGATAGTTATCTTCGGTCTGGTGATATTGTTTTTACTGGTATTTACCGCCATCTTCGCCAATATTCTGGCGCCTTATGACCCCTACCGCGGTGACATGTTTGATTACCTGCAGCAACCGAGTGCGAAATACTGGCTGGGCACCGATACCCTTGGC
>CAYNDI010000240.1:0-3537 GCA_964395955.1 uncultured Dehalococcoidaceae bacterium | reverse complement strand
CGGCGAATCGAGGACACCGGACTCGACGGCTTTAATGGTGCCGTCGACGATATCGCCGTCGCCAAGGTCGAGGATTCTATCAAGGATGGCCCTGACCTCTATTTCGGTCACCTTCTCTTCCGTATCCACGTCCTTTACTTCCAGCTCGACTCGCTGCTCTCTGATGACATCGAAAATCCACTTGGCCGCCCGGTAACTCACCCGGTGGGTCTCCTCGGTGGGAACACCGGCCCCTTCGTCAATGCTCCGGAGGTCTACGGCGTTGGCCTTGGCCAGGGCGCCGACCATGGAGACATAGGTCAGATAAGCGAAAGCCCCACCCAAATCCATAGCGACCGGGAAAAGGGGCGTCTGAGCGGGACAGGTACCGATAATCATGCAGTCCTGATACCCGAACTTGTCCAGGTATTCCCGGATGATTCTCGGTGCCAGCCTTATCCAGGCCATATCCTGGACCATGTTACCCATGCAGTGCACCAGCGGGTAGAGGGCTTTCTGTCCCTGCTCCGCCGCCGTCACCGCCTCGATAATCATGCAGACGATATTCACACTCAGCGGGAAAGGAGCGCTGGGCAGCCACCCGTGGAGGTCTTTGCAGAGGATTACTCCCCTATCGGCGTACCAGCCGATGGTCCTCATGCCGTTCTGGCTGTGCTCGACAAGCTCCTGGATAGTCATTTTCTTGGCATAGCTGCCGAATCCAAGGAAACCGATACCGGCCTCGGCGGTGGTCATGCCGGCAGCGATAGCGATTTCCCCGCCGGCTCCCCGTGGACTGAAAGCGGCATCGACACTTTCAATGAGCTTGCGGGTCTTCTTAACCCCGTAGTTAATGATGGGAAATCCGTTAAGCAGCGGTTTGCCGGTCCGGTAGCACTCTTTAAGAATTTCCTCAATCTTCTCAAACTGGCCCGCCCGGGTATAGCTATCCGTGGTCACCGGGATAAGGACCACCCCGGATTCGCGCAGCCCCTGGCAGAGTTCAATCATTTTTTCCAGTATGGGGGTCCCGGCACGGGGAAAGACACTCATCCTGCCTTCCTCGCGCAGCTTGACCATCACCTTCCACCAGATTTTACTATCGGGCAGACTTCTCTGGTAAGCCGCCGCCTCCTCGAAGTCCACCTCCTTACCCGTAGGCCACCTGTCAAGCTCTTCTCGCCTCTTTTTCATCAGCAACTCGTCGTCGATGCGCTTGTTACTGATTCTGAGTTTCTTCATCATTTCCTCCAGAGTTAACAATAAACGGTTGATTCAGCGTTATTCCCGCGGCGCCGATAAGAAGGTAGCCGCATGCGACAATATAGGCTGCCCGCCGGCGGCATAGATGACCTGCCCGGTCACGTAGTCGGAAAGCCCCGAAGCCAGGAACAGGGCCGGCCCGGCGATATCCTCCGGTCTTCCCATCCTCCCCAGCGGCACCTCCTTTTTACACAGCGCCGCAAAGAAGGCGTCCCTTTCCGGTCCCGGCGGCTGCAGCGAATCCCAGAACGGCGTCTCGACCGGCCCCGGGACGATAGCGTTGACGTAGATATTCTGAGGTGCCAGCTCAAATGCCAGGTTCGTGGTCAAACCCAGCACGCCTGCCTTGGCGGAATGATAGTGAAGCACGGAAACGGCGGGGCTGACGGCGCCCATCGACGAAAGGTTGATAATTTTACCGTATTTCTGCTTTTTCATATGGGGTATGACAGCGATACAACACAAGAATGTGCCTTTCAGATTCACATCCAGCACCCTATCCCAGTCCGCCTCGGTGGCCGTGGCACTATCGCCGCCCGAAGCGTTGACTCCTCCGGCATTATTAACCAGGATATCAATTTTACCAAACTCTTTTACGGTCCGGGCGACCATCTCGTTGACTTCGGCACTCCTGGAGATATCAGCCTTAATTGCCAGAGACCGGCGTCCCAGAGCTTTGATTTCTGCGGCGACCTTTTCAGCGCCGTCGAGATGGAGGGCGTTGACAACGACATCGCAGCCCTCTTTGGCGAATTTAAGCGATATAGCCCGTCCCATTCCCTTGGCACCTCCGGTGACTATAGCCACCCTGTTTTCCAACAACACCGTGCACCTCCTTGTGTTTCAGTCCTCTATGATTAATAATATTATTCAGGTCTTAATGCAAACCGATTAATCCGGAATTAAAATTACATAGAAAACACCACTAATGCCTTTTATATTATCACTATTTAAGAAAAAAACAAAATAGTAATACAATTATAATATCTAATTGTGATATTATATCTATAGATAAATAGTACCGTTCTATTAAGTAATAGCGAGGCCGAATATATCAACCTCCGGGAGAGGAGATTTCATGCCGAAACGATTTGAGGGAAAAGTAGCCCTGGTTACCGGCGGCGCTTCGGGAATCGGCAAGGTAGCCGCTCAGGCGTTCGCCCGCGAAGGAGCCAGCGTGGTTGTCGCCACCGACGCCAATATTAAAGGCGGCGAGGATACCGTGAAACTCATCAAGAAAGCCGGCGGCGAAGCGATATTCATTAAATGCGATGTATCCAACGCGACGGAAGTGGAGGCGATGATAGATAAATGCGTGCAGACGTACGGGCGGCTGGACTATGCCTTTAATAACGCCGGCATCGGCCCCGACGGCAAACGCGTCCCCGTGGTCAATATCGTCGATTGCCCGGAGGAGGTCTGGGACCGGACCATCGCCATCAACCTTAAGGGCGTTTTCCTCTGTATGAAATACGAGATAAAGCAGATGCTCAAACAAAAATACGGCGTCATCGTCAACACATCATCGGTCGGCGCTTTAAAACCGGTACCCGGCTTTTCCGCCTATGTCGCCAGCAAAAGCGGTCTGATAGGACTGACCAAAACGGCCGCGCTGGAAAGTGCCGCCGAAGGTATCCGGGTGAATACGATATTGCCCGGCCCCACGGAAAGGACGCTGCTCATGGACTACCTGACGGGCGGAGAGCCGGAGGTACAGCAGCAGATGATGGGCATGATACCGATGAAGCGACTGGCTACGCCGGAAGACATGGCCGAGGCCGTCATGTGGCTCTGTTCCGATGCGGCTTCCTTTATCACCGGCCATGTCATGCCCGTCGACGGCGGTATGACTTCAACATAAAAGTGTGAGAAATAAGCTTTTTCTGAAAGGGAAAAATGCCGGTAAAAAAGAGGGTAAACGCAAAACAACATAAAAAACCGTTCCCCGAAGACATCCAGAATGTCGTTAAGCAAACAAAAGAAACGGATTTCTGGCTATACGTTCAATTCGCCGACGTGCTCATCAGATACCTTGAAATCACCATGAAACAGGATAGCATCATCAGCCGTTTACAGGGGACCGCCCTTTACTTTCTCCTTCTTAACGGGGGTGAACTGACGCCCACCCAGCTGGCCGGGGTGATGCTGCGTTCCAAACACAGCGTCACCAAGATAATCGACAGCCTGGAACGAGAAGGGCTGATAGTGAGGGATTTTACGAATAAGGACCGGAGAGTAACCTCTATCAAACTGACACCCTCCGGCCTGGAACATTTGAAACAGAGGTTTTCCAAG
>CAYNDI010000239.1:0-3549 GCA_964395955.1 uncultured Dehalococcoidaceae bacterium | reverse complement strand
CTTACCCAGGTCCCTGACCGCTCCTTTAATCTGGTAGGTGGCGATGGTGCCGGTGAGGGCGGCGTGCTGCCAGCCCCATTTCTCGTGGGTGCGCAGGATAAGCTCCTCGCGGATGCTGCGGGGAAAATCGAGGTCGATATCCGGCACGTTGGTCATAGTATCGGCGGGGAGGAAACGCTCCAGAGAAAGGCTGTACTGGAGCGGGTCGATGTGTGACAGCCCGATGAGGTAGCCCGCCAGCAGCGCCACCGACGAGCCGCGGCCCCGCCCCGGCGGGTTCTCTTCCAGCGTGAGGGACGGGTCGCTCAGGCCCAGGTCTATCATCACCTCGCGCCCCAGCTTGATGACCTCGTGGTACATGAGCAGGAAGCCGGCCAGGCTATATTTTTTAATCAGTCGAAATTCCTGGTCGAGTCGTTCTTGTACGGGCGGGGTGATAGCGCCGTACCGTCGTACCGCTGCCTCGCGGCAGAGCTTTTCCAGATAGCTTTGAGGAGTATGCCCTTCCGGGGCGGGATAGTCCGGGAAGATATAGCTGAGGTCTCTGGTTAAATCAAGAGTGCAGCGTTCAGCGATATCCAGGGTATTCTTCAGGGCTTCCGGGCAATCGCGGAAAAGCGTTTCCAGTTCGTCTACCGACCGCAGGTAATACTCGGAGTTGGGCCGTCTTTCCCGGTGGGTCTCCTCCAGGCTTTTACAGTTCTTGACCGCCACCAGGCAGTCCTGCAGCTGGTATCTTTCCCTGACATGGTAGTGGACGTTGCCCGTGGCCGCCACCCGGGCGCCGGTTTCTCCGGCCAGTTTCAGCAGGGCGATGTTGCGCGCCGTATCGCCGAAGGCAAGGTTCTGCTGGAGCTCGATATAGTAGTTATCCGTCCCGAACCAGTCGAGGTACTGCTTCACAAGCCTTACTGCCTGGGGAAGGCGCGAATTCGCCACCAGTTGTGCCAGCTCTCCCCGGGGACAGCCGGAGAGGGCAATCAGCCCGGCGGCGTGCTCCGGCAGGAGTTCCGGGGGCAGGGCGGGGTCGTTACGCTCGCCGGAGGCATGGGCGGCGGTGATAAGACGGCAGAGGTTGGCGTAGCCCTTTCTATCTTTTGCCAGCAGTGTTAAATGAAAGCCGCCTTTAAGCGTTACCTCGGCACCAATGATTTCCTTTATATCCAGGGAGCGGGCGAGCTGGGCAAAGCGCATGGCTCCGCAGAGGTTATCGTGGTCGGTAACGGCCAGGGCGCGGTAGCCTGATTCTCTGGCGCGCAGCATCAGCTCCTCCAGCGACGATGCGCCGTCGTGGAAAGAGTAGTAGCTGTGGCAGTGGAGTTCGGCGTAGGGCATGGTGGTGTCCTAATAGTCCTGCCGGTACCAGCCGCCGGTAATGAGGTCTTTGTAGAGCACCATACGCTGGCCGGAGGCGAGCAGAATGTTGTAGTAGAGTCGTGAGACAGGTTCGGCGCGCCACCACTCGTCGTCAATGCGCCATGTATCCTCGATAGATATGACGGCCTGCCGGCGCTTCAGTCTGACGGCGGAGGGAAGTCCGGAGGCGTCTTCGACTACCTTTAACGCTTCCGGCGTGTTTACCGGTTTGTAGGTGTCAGCGCGTAGCGCCTTTCCGGTATCCGGGACCACGGCTCGACCTCCTTTACGGTGTATACCTGCGGGTTGCCCAGCTTGAGTTCCAGCTGCTTGATATCTTCCGCCAGGTGTTCTTTAGCCCTGACATCGGAGAAGAGGTTTTTCTGGCGTCCGCGCGGATAGCCCAGGGCGGTAATGTGCAGCCCCACCTGCTCGACCGGGCCGGGCTGGGGATAGTTCTCCAGGACGCGCTTTATCCGGGAAATCGCGCTCCTCACGTCCATGGCGGGCTCTTTGAAGTTGATATTTCGCTTCCAGTCCTCCGCGTTCCAGGTTCGGGTCCACAGGGTAAGGCCGCGGATGCCTCTGCCTTTAAGGGCATTACCGGCCAGGAGCTTGGCCAGCAGCGATTCCAGAGAGACCAGGATGGCATCCAGGGATACGGTGACCGAAGGCAGGGTGGCGCTCTCCTCGATGGATTCCTCCATGAAGCGCGGGTACAGTGGCGTAGTATCGATGCCGCCGGCGAGTTCCCGGATTCTTTTACCTTCCGGGCCGAACTGGGACTGGAAAGGGCCGGGGGGCAGGGCGGCTATCTGCCCGAGGGTATTCAGGCCGAAGTCGCGCAGGCGACTCCGGCTTTTTATCGATACCGGCAGGACGTCGCCGGGCAGGTCTTTCAGAAAAGGGGCGACATCACCGGTTAATACCCGGTGCCCGCCGGGAGGACAGCGGCGGGCAGCCAGATACGCCAGGAACTTATTCCCGGCTATTCCCATCCGGGGTGACAGAGTCTCCGGTACGGCCTCCCGTACGGCGTCGGTAATGGCGCTATCGTCCGGGTAGATGAGATGGAGACCGTCCACGCCGATATAGGCGCACCCCGGCTCGGCGTCTTCGACCAGCGGGCTGACGTTTTCCAGCGCATCCAGTATCCCGCTCCAGACAGACCGGTAGTCGGGCATATCCGCCTGAATCAGCTCGGCGTCACCGTAGCGTGCCAGGGCCTGCGGCAGGGGCATACCAGGCTGCAGCCCTTCGAGGTCGGGCGAATACTCCAGTACCAGCCTCTGCGAGCCTTCCGTGCAGGTAACTATAGCCGGTCGGCCGGCAATATCCGGATGCCTCCGGAGCTCGCAGCTCCAGGCGAAATGCGGTAACAGAACACAAAGTAATCTCATGATTCACCCCGATAAGAATATTATAATAGAACAAATGTTCTTTTGTCAAGACCCCGGGGCTGGTAACTTGATAAGTACGGGCTTTTTAAGTATAAATAGTAAATAGTATATTGTTAACTGACGACTGACTGCTAAATAACCAGGAGGCAATGAGATGGCGCTGGAAGATTTTCGGGAAGATATGGAGATGTGCAATAAGTGCAGTATCTGTAAATTCATACCTCTGGAGAAGGTCAAGGGCGACCAGCCCGTAAATGTATGCCCCAGCATATCCCGGTATAACTTTAACGCTTACTCCGGGGGCGGCCGGTTGAATATCGGCGTGGCTATGCTGGAAGGTCGGCTGGAATATACGGATAAGCTGAAGCACATCATCTATAACTGCCAGATGTGCGGTGCCTGCGATGTCTCCTGCAAATACGCCCTGGACATGGAAGTTATGGAGCCGATATACGAGTTCAGGATAAGAGCAGTGGAAGAAGGCCATACTGACCCCGCCCTCGATAAGGTAATTAAGAACCTGCGGAAGCAGGGTACCATGGTGCCGGGCGCCAGGGCTAAGAGAGGCGCCTGGGCCGCCGGACTGGATATCAAAGACGCTACTAAAGAGAAAGTGAAAGTCCTTTATCACGTCGGCTGCCTGACCAGCTACGATAAGGAAATGCAGAAATTAGCCAGAGCTACCGTGAAGATACTGCAGAAAGCCGGTGTTAATTTCGGCATTGCCGGTGAAAGCGAGTCATGCTGCGGGGGACGGGCTTACCAGATGGGCTATAAGGAAGACTTCCTGAAC
>CAYNDI010000238.1:0-3556 GCA_964395955.1 uncultured Dehalococcoidaceae bacterium | reverse complement strand
GAAGGGAGAGGGCCACGATGAAAGACTCTCCAGTGAAAGAGTCAAGAAATATCCTCTTCTGCTTATGTCCAACCATGGTCACTGGCGGGTGCATGCTCAGTGCGACGATATCACTTGGACCCGTGAAGCCCCCACCTGCAAGGTTACCGGTCCGGACGGCTATAAGTACGAACCGGTTTGGATGAATCCGAAGGATGCCGAGGCAAGAGGCGTCAAAAGCGGCGATGTCGTCCAGATATTCAACGAAAGAGGCATTGTCCTCTGCGGCGCTTACGTCACCCAGAGGATAATGCCCGGCGTTGTATATGTCGACCACGGCGCGCGGTACGATCCCATTGTCCCCGGTGAAATCGATAGAGGCGGCGCCATCAACACAATTACTCCTCACAACCTCACTTCCAAGAACGCCACGGGCATGGTTGTTAGTAGTTTCCTAGTTGAAGTTGAAAAAACCAACATAGATGAATTGAGGAAAAAGTACGCTGATGCCTTTAAAAGGAAATATGACCCGGCGGCAGGCTTACGCTTTAACGCATGGGTCGAAGGAGGTATGTACTAAGTGAAAGCTTTTTTAATCGACGTCGGTATCTGCAACGGATGCTATAGCTGCCAGATATCCTGCAAGGATGAACATGTCGGCAACGACTGGACCCCTTATGCCAAGCCGCAGCCGGACACCGGTCAATTCTGGATGAAACTCAACGAATACATCCACGGGACAGTGCCTAAGGTAAAGATGCACTACCTCCCGATGCCCTGCTTCCACTGCGACGAGGCCCCATGTATTACGCCCTGTCCCATCGAGGGGGCAATCTACAAGAGAGACGACGGACTTGTCATCATCGACCCAGAGAAATGCACCGGTTGCAAGGCCTGCGTCGATGCCTGCCCGTGGTCGAGGATATATTTCAACGAGGACCTGAACATCGCCCAGAAATGCAGCGGCTGCGCCCACCTACTTGATAGCGGCGAGTGGAAGGTACCGCGCTGCCTCGATGCCTGCCCGACCGAGGCCATCAAGTTCGGGGAGGAGGAAAACTTTCAAGACCTCATCGCCAAGGCCGAGGTATTGAACCCGGAAAATGGCGCCAAGCCAAGGTGCTACTACCTTAATATCCCGAAGAAGTTCATCGCCGGCACCGTTTACGACCCGATTGAGAAAGAGGTCATCATCGGGGCGACCTGCACACTTGCCGGGCTGAAGGCCAGTAAAAAAACAACGACAACCACTGACAACTTTGGAGACTTCTGGCTCCAGAATCTTGAAGACGGCGTTTATTCTCTCAAGATAGAGGCCAGTGGCTTTGCCACCAAGAGCTTTGATAAAATTAACGTAAAGAAGGATATCAATCTAGGTGACATCCCCTTAGTCAAGTGAGTATAACAATAGTAATCGATAATATCATACCAACAATCTGATTCTTGCAGGCGGTAACAGTATGTTGATAAAGGGAAATCCAGCCGGATGAAATAGAATAGAAACTTGTGCAGAAGCGTTCCGCCAGAAACTCTAAGGCTGTATGATGATAACGGTGTCACGAAATAAGTCAGGTCAGGAGATAACCGAGGACCGAATTTAATGGGTGCATTTTTAATACGGCGATTTCTCACAGCCCTGGTAATTATTTTTATCGTAACTATTATAATCTTCTTGGTTATACGGTTGCTGCCGGGGGACCCGGTTCTTATTTTCATCGGTCAGCAGGGCGGACAGGTCAACATATCGGAAGAACAACTGGAACTGCTTCGAGAGCAGTATGGTCTGAACGACCCCCTGATTACCCAGTATGGTAACTGGCTGTGGGGAATCCTTCGGGGAGACCTGGGTACCTCGATTTACTATCATGAGGACGTGGGCAAGCTCATGGCCGAGCGTTTCCCGGTTACTCTGCATATCGGTATGGTATCGCTGATCCTTTCCAACATCCTTGGAATCATTTTGGGGATTCTCGCCGCAGTGAGGAGGGGCAAGTGGATAGACTCTATCGTTACAATCACGGCCTATATAGGAGTCACAATTCCCCAGTTCTTCATTGCCATCCTCCTCGTGTACTCTGTTGGTCTGAAGCTGGGTTGGCTGCCCATTGCCGGTTATAAACCGCTTAGTGAGGGTTTTTGGGAGAGCACTCAAACGATAATCATGCCCGTCATTTGCTTGGGTTTTCTTTCGCTGGCTGGGGCGGCGCGCATCATGCGGTCGAGCATGCTGGAAATCATCCACCAGGACTATATTCGCACCGCTTGGTCTAAAGGCCTGACAGAGCGTACCGTCATATACAAACATGCCCTGAAAAATAGCCTTATACCCATGGTGACCTTAATTGGTATCGGGGTCGGCATTACCTTCGGGGGTGCGGTTATCGTCGAGCAGATTTTCGCCATACCGGGTGTCGGCAGGCTGCTGGTAACCAGCATTTTCGCCCAGGACTATGTCGTCATACAGTCCGGTACATTAGTAATCGCCATGATAATAATTCTAACCAACTTGCTGGTGGATATATCTTACGGATGGCTGGACCCCAGAATAAGGTACGGCTAAGAGAAAGGTATTGATGGTAGAGGAAAAAAGTGTTATAACCGATTTTCAAGAAACCCCGCCCCGTACTAGCGAGTGGAATCGTTTCTGGAAAGTCTTTCTCCAACGGAAGATCGTGATTTTCGGTCTGGTCATCCTGGTTGTACTTGTACTGGTAGCCGTTTTCGCGGAACCACTGGCCCCATTCAATCCCATTAAGGGACACCTACTGGACTCGCTTAAACCCCCCGGAGCAGAATCTACCTTGAGGCCCGGTTCCCATTACTTGCTAGGCACCGATAACCTGGGCATGGATACATTGAGCCGTCTCATTTTCGGTACCAGGATGGTGCTTCTCGTCGGCTTCGTGACCACGGCGGTCTCGGCGCTCGCCGGTATTATCCTGGGTCTGCTGGCCGGCTATCTCGGTGGATTCGTGGGTGCGTTAATCATGAGAGTGATGGACGCCCTCATGGGCTTCCCGATGATCCTGTTAGCCCTCTTTGTGGCGGCGATCTTAGGCGCTGGTATTCAGAATGTGATGATTGCGCTGGGCATTGCCATGTTGCCCGGCTATGCTAGGGTAATGAACGGCCTGACCCTTAGCCTGAAGGAAAACGATTATATACTGGCGGAAAAGGCGATGGGAGCTACCAATGCCCGCATAATGATCCGGCATATTTTGCCCAATGCCCTAGCTCCAATGATCGTACTGATGACGATGCAGCTGGGTAATCTTATCTTGGCCGAAGCCGCTCTCAGCTTCCTTGGTATAGGCATCAAACCACCCACGCCTGCTTGGGGAGCCATGGCCAGCAATGGATACCGGTATTTGGCTTCTTATCCCATGCTTTCATTCGCACCCAGTATTGCCATTATGTTGGTCGCCTTCGCTTTCCAGCTAGTGGGCGACGGCCTCCGCGAATGTGCCCCACGTCGAAGCGTCGGTGACTGATGCGCTATTCCCGCAGTGCGGGTTCACTGGCACCTTACGGCCTCTTTGCCGGCGCCAGGCGACCCACGAGTTGCGGGCGCGCAGTC
>CAYNDI010000237.1:0-3559 GCA_964395955.1 uncultured Dehalococcoidaceae bacterium | reverse complement strand
GCGGCTTAGCCCGAAATTACCCTGTCGTGTCATTCTGAGCGCAGCGAAGAATCTCGGGGAAGGGTTGTGTCATTCCAGCGCAGGCTGGAATCCACTCTCCACCTCCCCGTGTGTTATCTTTTCCTATCCAGGCCGCCCTCGCACTATCCGCGGCTTAGCCCGTAGTCTTCGACCACCTCCCCACCAAAAAAGGGAGTGCCAAGCGAGAGGGGGGCTTCGCCCCCTCTCTCAAAAGCTCTTCTCCAAGGAAAACAGGGCGTCTAAGAGGGGTGAAACCCCTCTTTCTCTTATTTCCCCCTCTCAAACATAGCAAAAATCGAGTGCTAATAATGAGACTGTTTGAGAGGGGGATCCAGGGGGTGAGTTAAACAATACTACCTATTTTTAAGTAAATTAACGTAGCTCCTGTCTTATCTCAAGCCCCTCCTGACACTCCGGGCGGTTAGGTCCCGGCTTCCAGCTGGAACAGCAGGCGGGTTTAACCTCGTGTATTACGCAGGCAGCCAGGCCCTTTTCGTACCTGAGGAAAGCGCAGCCGCCGTTGACGTGCTTTATCAGGCGGTATTCGGAATAATCCCAATGCGAATCGTCGTAGAGTCTATCCCAGTCGTCCATGGTTATCCCCAGATAGGCAATGATACGCAGGATGTCGGCCGGGTTAACGAACGCCTGGTGTCTGGTGCAGCAGACGCCGCAGCGCCGGCATACCATCGCTGCCGACTTACTGCCCGGTGCCTCCGGTTTTTCCTGTCGTGGTTTACTTTTGCTCATATTAAAACCGCTCTTTAAGTCTTGCGGCGGCGACCTCCGGTGGCAGGATGCAGATATTCTCGTCCTGCAACGTCTGGTAATAAAACTGGTCGCTGGTCTCAATGGGCGAATAGAGGAGCAGCCCTCTCGGCGTTATCCGGGCGTGCGCCCAGAACCGTCCCTTATCGAAGCCCGAATAAGTACTCATATTAAAGCTTACCAGGTTAAGCTCGTTTAAATAGCCGAACACTTTAAGCATCCCTTCCGCGAAGTCACTGAGGTCTTCCTCGGTCAATTCTGCTACCGAAGCCTTGCCCGGAAAGACGGCAACGGCATCGGATAGTCGTCCCCGCGGCGCGAAGGCGGTGAGCCACTCCGTATTGCCGACTTTCCCAACGTACCTTTCCCCCGTCCGCCTCTCCTGCTCGAGGAGGTCGCTCCAGTAATTGGTCCCCTTTTCTTTATAATATTTCCCGGATGCTTCGAGGATTTGTTGCTGATAGTCCGTCGGGTAGTAGCCGGCGTTGCTCTGCAGGTGCGGATGTACCAGGCTCCCTCCGGAAGGCGGCATGTAGTTCCAGGCGATGAAGCTGTATTTCGCGGCGGCGTCGGCTTTCCGTACGCACCTGATATACTCCTGGGCCGCCAGCAGGGCGTTGAGCACGGTATCCAGGTCGAATTTATCCAGGGCGATGTAATGCTTGTCAGTGATGGCCACGACAACACCGTAGACATCGTAAGGGTCGATGTTGGGGAAAGCCACGGCTTTCCCGCGGCTTATGACGCCTCCGGTGATGAGGTCGGGAGGGAAGCGTGGCGTGATGCGCTCCACGAGGGGCGGGCAGAAGGGGCAGGTCAGCTCCCGCGACCTTTTTTCGAGCGCTGCCAGGTCCGGCCGGATAATACGTTCCAGGGAATAATTGACGATTCGGCACGTCCGGCCGGTCAGCGGGTCGAAGCGGAACTCCACGGGCACATCCGTTTCGGCAAGCTCGCCGGATGCATCGCGCTTAAGCATCCGCGAGGGCAATATCTCCCGCCGGAACTCGACAGGATTAAATTTTACTGGTTTCATTCCACTTATTTTACGATGTTACTGATTTGCTTGAATTTGTCGCCCCTGGCTACCTTGAGCAGCTCGAACAGCGCCATCTCGGTGGTGGTCGGGCTGACACCTGCCGCGCCCATTTTAAACAGGGAGACCAGCTTGTTCTCCGGCTCTCTTGAAGACACGCAATCGCCCACCACCTGGACTTCATAGCCGGACCGGAAAAGCGCCATGGCGGTCTGGTAAACACAGATATGCGCTTCAATGCCGGCAACGATTACCTGATTTCTCTTTAAAGACCCGAGCGCCTTACAAAATACTTCCTCGTCGCAGCAGTTAAAGCTGACCTTAGCCACGGGCTGAACATCCGGCAGCAGTTCTTTTATTTCCGGCAGTGTCGGGCCCAGGCCTTTGGGGTATTGTTCGGTCAGGACAACCGGTATCTCCAGCACCTGAGCCCCCCTGATGAGCTTTATTACGTTGCGCAGCAGCTTTTCCTTTTCGTGCATGACGGGGAACAGCCTTGCCTGCATATCGATAATTAATAACGTGGTATTGTCGGTGGTCAGCAACGCCGGTGCGTTCATGTCCCTGTCCCTCACTTTACTGAACTCTATTCAGTATAAAATCCCCGCTCTCGTTGTGTCAAAGTAAAAGGTGGGCTGTTTTTCCACCCCACCCCCCTCGTTATCATCTATTCCCACCCGAACCGCCCTCGCACCATTTCCCTGCTAGCCCGGTAGATGCTATCCGTAAATCCTTGGCAGTGGGGGGAAAAGGTGGTGGCCGTTCCTTCTCTCCACGCACCTAACCACTAGCCTTTATGAAACAAACCGACTATACGCCGGATTTCATTTGTAAAGATCCCCCCTTCCTTTTCCAAAGGAAGGGGGCCAGGGGGATAGATTGAGATAATCACACCAGAAGATAGGGGATAAACTATCATCGCTGGTAATAAATCCGGAAATTACTTACCATAACTATAAAAACGAATACCCGAAGCTATTTACGTCCGGAATATTCAAAAAATTCTTAAAAACGAATAACGAATCCTTCACCGCTCTCCCCTTTTCTCCGGCTATCAGTTGTATGCTATCCGCAAATCGCCCCCTTATGTTATACTGGATATGTCGTTTTTGGAGTCGTTTCAGCTATGGAATACGAGACTGTTATCGGGCTGGAGGTCCACTCCCAGTTATTAACGAAAAGCAAGATGTACTGCGGCTGCTCTGCGGATTACGCCAGCGCGTCGCCTAATACCCACGTATGTCCGGTCTGCCTGGGTATGCCCGGTGTCCTGCCGGTGATTAACAGGCAGGCGGTGGAACTCACCATAATGACCGCCCTGGCTTTGAATTGCCCCGTGTCCGATTTTACACAATTCGACCGTAAAAACTATCCTTATCCCGACCTCATGAAAGGCTACCAGATTTCTCAGAGTTCGGCTCCCATCAGCAAGAAGGGCTGTCTGACTATCGAAGTCGATGGACAGAAGAGGGAGATAGGCATTAACCACATCCACCTGGAGGAGGATGTCGCCAAGTTGCTGCACCGCTCTTCGCCGGGTGGCGAGGACTACAGCCTCGTGGATGTCAACCGCTCCGGCGTACCGCTCATGGAAATCGTCAGCGAGCCGGACCTGCGCTCGCCGGAGGAAGCCCGTCAGTACCTCATCAAGCTGCGCAGCATTTTACAGTACCTGGGCGTCTCCACCGGCAACATGGAGGAGGGCAGCTTCCGCTGCGATGCCAATATCAGCAT
>CAYNDI010000236.1:0-3576 GCA_964395955.1 uncultured Dehalococcoidaceae bacterium | reverse complement strand
ATGGGCCGGGGCTATATTAGCCGGGACGAAGTTTTTACTGTACTTTGTACCCGGTTTTCTCGTGTCGGTCGTGTCGGGTATGGCCGTATCTTTCTTTACATAATCATGCGAGAAAAAAACATCCATATGATAGACAGGTTTATCAACTTTTATCCATCCCCCCGGGCAATGAGGCGTTCCCGGCGGTAGAATCTGGACGGTGGGTGTATTGACGATATGCTTTTCCTGTTCCTCCCCCAGACATATATACATTTCTGCTTCAAATTCGCCAATATTACTCGGGTTGGCGCCGAACCAGCTGATAAACTGAAAGAAATCGTGGCTGTGAGTCGGCAGGCTCTCGCCGGTGGAGGGTTTGGTGACGGGTAATAAGACCCAGGTAGCATTAACTCCGTATTCCTTGGCGTCGAAATATAAAACCTGTAATCCCTTGCCGCCTCTGTCCGGTTGAAATGGGGCTTTTATTAAGTGCTTACCATATTTAGTCGTTGCCATTTCATCACGGCCTTTCCTTTATTAATCTTGGCAAAATCATATATCACCGCTCTACTCTATGTCAATTTGAGGCTGCGCAGGAAAGATTATTAAGTATCACATCCAGGGTAGGTCAGTAGAAATGTATTGGTAGGCTGAATGGATATGACCCGCCCCGATGAATGCTGGTTTTGCGGCTGCTGCGCCAGTGAAATTCGCGGTAGATGCCCTTACAATCGAATATCCCTTGAATCAAAGAGTGGGGTGGAAGCGCAAGAAGACGGGTGAAAATTTCCGCATCGGGATGAAAAATCCGCCACCTCCGAACACCAGGCCACCGGTCTAGATTAGTAGACAACCTGTATCATATGGTATAAATTACTGAGAAGCTATTATTAAGGAGGTTGAGGAAATGAGTACATGGCATGAATATTATAAGGAACAGGGACGCGCCCCGGACTGGCCGTACCCTGTCCGCTTCGACCAGGAGCAGGAAATCGATGCCGATGTCCTGGTGATTGGCGGCGGTATCGCCGGCTGCTGGGCGGCTATCAATGCCGCCAGGCAGGGAGTTAATGTGGTCCTGGTGGAAAAGGGTGACACTATCAGGAGCGGCGCCGGGGGTCCGGGATGCGACCACTGGTGCGACGCCCCGGCGAACCCTCTGTCCAACGTGGACCCGGACGAGTGGGCGGAGCATATGGTCGACCGCCCTTACTGCAACGGCATCGGACTCCAGATACAGTGTCGCGAGGACTATGACACCCTGCTCGAAATGGAGCAGATGGGCGGTAAAATCAGGGATACCGGTGATGATTATGTTGGCGCCGTAGGCCGGGATGACAAAACCAGGTTCATGATATCCCCGCGTTATACGAAAAATCACAGTTACGTCCCCGGCATGATGAAGCCGGTAACCTTTAAAAGCAATCCGGAAGGAAAGCTGAACAACGTCGTCATCAGGGTCTGGGGGACTACTTTCAAACCCGCCCTGAAAAAGGAATGTAAGCGCCTGGGGGTTAAAATCTTCGACCGTGTCATGGGGACCAGCCTGCTTACCGAGAACGGCGACCAGGGTACTCGGGTAGTAGGGGCTACCGGCGTCAACAACCGTACCGGCGAGTTCATGATTTTCAAGTCCAAGGCTACCATCCTGGCCACCGCCGGGGCCGGTTCCATATGGCTGTTAAACACCGAACTGGGCGGCTATTCCAATATGATGTCCCGGACGATTACCGGCGACGGTACCGTCATGGCCTGGAAGGCCGGGGCCGAACTGACCGCGATGGAAGGTTCCGGAGTCCTGCGCATCGCCACCGGCTATAAACACAAATGGTATACGGGGGCCGGCGATGCCTCCTATGAGAACGTGCCGCTGGTCGATGCCAACGGCAAAAGGCTACCCCTGCCCATACAGGGCTGGGAGGATGCCGGAGCTATGGCCCCCTCTATGGAAGTCGAGGAAGCCATTCGGAAGGGCGTCCAGAGCGGCGAATACGCCCTGCCTTTCTACGGTGATTTTCCGGCTATGCCGGATGTCGAGAGAAGGGCGACCTGGAATTTAATGCTCGGTGAAGAGTCTACTACTAAAATCATCATCGACACTTTCAACAAGGCCGGCTACGACGAGAGTCGTGACTTACTTCAGAGTTATAAGTATATTGAAGGCAACAGCCTGCCGCAGTGGCGGGAGGCCGGTTACGGCGGCGGTATTGTGGTCGATTGGAATTTGAAATCCACTCTCGACGGGTTATATGCTGCCGGAGGCCAGATGTTCTCCCCCGAAGACCATAGTTATTGCGCGGCCACCGGACGATATGCCGGAAGAAAAGCTGTGGCCTATGCCCGGCAGGTCGGTGAGTCCAGGATATCCCGTGAACAAATTGACCGTGAGAAAGCCCGCGTTTATGCCCCGGTAAAAAGGAACAACGGCATGGACTGGAAAGAGCTGCATGCCGGTATCGCCAGGGCTATGCAATACTACGTCAGCGAATTCAAGACCGAGTCCCTCTTAAACATGGGACTGGATGCGCTGAAAAAAATCGAAGAAGAATCGGTGCCTCAGCTGTTCGCTCTGGACCCGCATAAGCTGATGCGCGGCCTGGAAGATACCAGTCTCTTAACTTACGCTCAAATTATTATCCAGGCGCAACTGGCGCGCAAGGCCAGCAGCATGATGATGGGTCTCCAGAGGATAGACTACCCGGCCATGGACCCGCCGGAGTGGACAAAGTTCCTCACCATCAAACAGGAAAACGGCAAGGTCAAGACCGGAGATTTGCCGCTGACCTTCTGGGGAAACATGAAACAACAGTACGAAGCCCATAATAAAGACTACACCGGCGTATATAAAGGGAAATGATATATTCAAAGGTAAATTTATACCTTTTAAATGAACTGGTTTTTGGAGGAAAAGATGTCTCAGGAAAAGATAACCGCCATTCCTAACGTTTCTTCACCGAACAGTCCGGTGACTTTCAATCCGGATATCTGCAACGGGTGCAACCATTGTGTGGAAGTCTGCCAGATAGATGTTTACATACCCCACCCCCAGAAAGGAAAACCGCCGATTGTCCTGCACCCCGAAGAATGCTGGTACTGCGGCTGCTGCGTGAACGATTGCCCCCGCCCCGGGGCTATCGAGTTTAAATGGGCATTACAGCACCGGGGGTACTGGAAGAACAAGGCTACCGGGGAAGTCCATCAAATCTAGATGTGCTCTTGAACGCTGGCGACTGGAAAGGACAATCAATCCGGGGAATTTATGATAAAGCGCCCTGTTTGTTGAAAAACACTTATGGGGCACAATATCGATGTGGCGGAGAGTATTTATCTTTCCGCCACTAACTCACTGTTTATTGCATCCCGTCTTCTCCCGATAAATATATAGAACCAGAATCTACCATTACTGGATTTGTCCCTTTAGTGTTTTTTTGGATAACGGTATGTCTCCCAGGTTGATGTCTTTTTCCGGGCTGAGTTTATCAAAGCTCCCGGCGGCAAAATCCTTGGCTTCTATCTTCAGGCTATAAACGCCCTCTTTCAGCCCCTCGAACCAGAAGTCCCCGAAGCCGTCGGTGGCGGCGGTCTTTTTGGCGCTGG
>CAYNDI010000235.1:0-3613 GCA_964395955.1 uncultured Dehalococcoidaceae bacterium | reverse complement strand
TCGGCGCGGCGGAGCCCTGGCAGCATTTTCCGCATCTGACAGATTTATACGGTATGCCCCTGGTGGCTGTCTTTCCCTTCCTTAGACCGGATGTACGGGAATCTTTCCGGAAATTTATCGCGGCGGGTGAGGAGATGGAGAAGCAGATGCAGGAAAACATGATTTTCGCCCGGGAATGCCAGGCGGCCGGTTTTCCGGCGGGGCGGGGCGGTATGGGCAGCGCGCCCTTCGACCTTATCGCGGATAACCTGCGGGGTACGGCGGGAGTCTCTATCGATATGTTCCGCCAGCCTGAAAAACTCCTCGAAGCTATTGACGTGGCCACGGAAATCCACATCGCCAGGTTGATAGAGAGTGTGAACGCCATTAACGGGAGTACGGTCATGTTTCCCCTGCATAAAGGCGACGATAAGTTTATGTCCCGCCGGCAGTTCGAGCGGTTTTACTGGCCCAGCCTTAAAAAAGTAATCGATTCCTTAATTGAAGAAGGCATCATGGTCGGTCTCTTCGCCGAGGGCTCGCATAATCAACGGCTGGACTATTACGGAGATTTTCCCAAGGGGTGGGTATCCTGGATGTTCGACCGTACCGATATGGCCGCGGCCAAGAAAGCTATCGGCGATAAGTGCTGTATCAGCGGCAACGTCCCCGCCTCGTTGATGGTTACCGGCACTCCGAAAGAGGTCAAGGAATGTTGCCGTCAGCTTATCGAGACCTGCGCGCCGGGCGGCGGCTACGTGCTGGCCGGGGGCTGTTCCGCTACAGAGACCAAAAATCCGGACAATTTCCGGGTGTTCATGGAAGCCGCCGTGGAATACGGCACGTACTGATGTTACTCGATTACCACAATCTGTCCGGCGGTAGCCTGCATCGGGAAGGACTCCATCACCGGCCCGTCAAACCAGAGCTTTACCCATTGCTGGGCTTCCAGATAATCAAAGGTGACGCTGTTTAGCTTTTCACCTTGCTGGAGGAATATACCTGTATCCCGGTTCACGGTGATAACGTACTTGTCTACTATTTTATCGGCGTGTGACTCCACCGAGATTCTGCCGGTGATTTCTTTTTTATCTATCGATTCTATATTCGTGATGAAGCCGGTAAAATCGGGCTCGGTATTGTCCGGGGTTTTCAGCGAATAACAGGCCAGAGCCAGGCGGTATTTTTCCAGAGGTATTTCTCCGGGATTTTCCGGGTACGGGTTCAGGTGAAAGAATATCCTGTAATTACCGAAAATCATCCCGGAAAAAGCGTCCTGCAGCCCCGGTTCGATTAATTCCAGGTCGTTAACGGACCCGCCCGATTCTGTGATTTGCACCAGGCTGACTGCCTGACCCTGCCATACGCAGGTAACGTTGCGCGGGCAGCGGCTGTCCTCCGTGACTTCTACGAACCTGATATTAAGTTCACCGCCCTCTATCACCACGCTTTGTTCCAGCTTCAGCGAGACTTCCTGACCGAATCCGGCCTTTAGCCCGGATGGCGTTGTGGAACACCCGAGCAGGAAGGTTGATATCAGCAAAATACCCCCGACAATGACCATTAATGTTTTCATATACCTACCTCGTTACTCTGTGCAAGACGATATTGGATAACGATACACCCGTTTGTCATCCAAATCAAGTCACGATTGTGTTTCCCCGGTTTTCTTGCAGGCTTGCTCCAGCTTCGCCTCCAGTTCTTCGAGTTGCTGCCACATGTGGGGTGGCACGGAATGGGCCGGCCACCTGGCTTTAAGGTCGGCAATCTCGGCATCTATTGCGTTAATGCTTTTCATGTCCATGATTAATATAATACGTTTTACTAATACTTGATGTCTGTGATTTAACTCTCAATGACGTGCTTTGAGATAATGTGGATATCTCAGGTCAGTCCAGTTTTCTGATGCTTGGGGCAAATGCCACTGACAGAGCTGCGTAAACAGCGAGTATCATTGCCAGGCCGCCGAGTACCCACTGGACGGGGACCACCTCGGCCAGTACGCCGGCAATGAAGGTGCATACACTCATGAAACCCCACTGCATATTGAGGATACTCATGACGCGGCCCATGTAAGCACCCTCCGTGTAGGTCTGGAGTAAAGCGCTGCCTATGGTCATGCGGAAGGTCTGCGACAGTCCGATGAAGAAAATGACCGACAGCGAAAGTACCCAACGGTCGGAAAAAGAGAATACCACAAGAGCTACGCCTGCCAGGATACCGCTGCCCAGCAGCATCAGGCCGCGTTTTTTGTTGGGCAAAGCGGCCAGGATAATGGAACCGATAAACGCACCCAGACCGGCGGAACCCATCAGTGTGCCCATGCCCTTGGCGCCGACTTTAAGAATATCGTCGACGAAGATAGGCATAAGCTGCTGGTAGGGCATCGATAATACGACGACGATGAGGGTGAAAGCCAGGAGAAATAAAATCTGCGAATCCTTGCGGATATACTGGAATCCCAGTCGAATATCGGCCATTATATTACTGCCGCTGCTATCGATTGCCGGGCTACTGATAGGCAAAAACAGGATAAAAAAGGCCGAAACGATATACAGGCCGGACATGGTGAAATAGACGGCCTGAAAATCGTAGGCTTCAATAATGTAGCCGGCTACCACGGGTGCCGACAGATTCAGTATATTCATCCCCATTGTGGTCAGGGCGATGGCATTCATCAGCTGGTCGCGAGTGACAATTTCGGGAATTATCGCCTGGAGGGCCGGCATCATCATCCCCATGATGCTACCCTGAATAATTGAGGCAGCCACCAGAATCCACCACGAGCTGGCATTTTCGCTGTTGAGCTGGCCGGATACCAGTGCCAGGCCGACGCATGCCGACACCACGGCGGATCCGATTAAACCGGCGATAATTATCCTTTTTTTCGGTATCCTGTCCGCGATAGCCCCTCCGAACAGGGAAACAGCAATCATCGGGATGGCGCTGACCAGGGCCATGGTTCCCAGCAGGGCCGACGAACCGGTAAGGCGGTAGATAAGGAGGGGACTGGATACTATCTGCATGCTGAGCGCGGCAAAGTGGGAGACAGACGCAAAAAAGTAAAAGCGGTAAGTTGGGTTCTTCAGGGAACTCAATATCCTGAGTCCGAAGACGGCCGGGCTGGTTTTACTGCTTTCTGGTGTTTCCAACTAATAATTCCGGATTTTCCAGTATAGACTGGCTATATTCTACTCTAAAATGTACTAAAAAAGTAAATATGTTTATTTATCCTGTTGGCAGCCGGTTGATTGAACATGCTCATCCCCTTTATCCCCACCCTCCCACCCCCGTCGTCTGTAATCTTTTCCCACCCGGACCGCCCTCGTAGCATCCTCAGCTTACCCCTGAGTATTGCCCGCCACTACCCAATGGGGAGTGCGCAGCGAGAGGGGGCGAAGCCCCCTCTCAAATTACTTCCCCCTTTCAAACATAATGAAAATCGAGTATTAGAGATAAACCTGTTTGAGAGGGGGATTAAGGGGGTGAGTGTATATTCAAACATGAGTATATATTAGTCTTTAAGAAAACAGGAGATAAAAAAAGATTGATAGAAGAAGTAATTAATTTGAAAGAATAATAACAAAACATTCAACTTGGTATTTTCTCTCTCCCACTTTTGCATGATTATATG
>CAYNDI010000234.1:0-3626 GCA_964395955.1 uncultured Dehalococcoidaceae bacterium | reverse complement strand
GCTGAAATAGCCGCTGGACTCTAGTCCGTGGTGCGCTAATTCCGGGGGAAGGTCAGTTCATCCGGAACGAAATTATCCAGCATTTATTTCCAAGTTACGAGTCTCATATCAGATTATATCGAGAGGCTGGTCAATTCTTTCCCGGACTCAGCACTTTATCGTCTGACCGCGTTGCATGTTCTGCTTGCCGGACATATAATGTTCTAAAGTTGGTAATAACTCATAATAAAATGAAGTGAAAACACTTTTAGTTCACCGAAAACCTTGAAATTTGGATGAACCGTTTAATTTTAATAATATGGAGGTTCCTCGATGACTATGGAAATAAAAATCAGTAACGAAATTAAGACAGTCTACGGTTATGTCGTTGCCGTGAAAGGCTACAGCCCGGGTCGTTCGCCGGCTTTTGCCGTCGAGCTGCACGTACTGGAAGCTCCCGCCGCGGAACGCCTGCAGTGGTTCAGCACCTACGAGGTACGTGATAACCGCGAGTTGGTCTGGGTTTCGCTGCTGCGGGATGCCATGATACATTCCCTTCCGGTAGCCCTCATGTATGACGGCCTGCGTAATATTATTTCTCTCGAAGTGAGGTCGGACGTCTTCTACGCCAAAGGTGATAGTGTCACAGTCGTCGGCAAAGTAAAGATGATTTCCGTAGACGAATTCGGTTTGTGGAAAGAAAATATTGATATCCCTGATTCCGCTTCCGTCATCCTCAGCGGAGCCTCGCCGCTATCACTCGTTCTATCGTTACAAAGCCCCCCCCGAGAAACGAAATTAGCTCAGCTCGATATGCTCCGAAGGGCGTACCAGGAACAAAGCGACGTCACCATAACTTACCAAAAAACGCCTGTTATGGGTGGTACCGACGATATTTCCAATGTCATCGTCGGTGTTCAAATCGGCACAAAATTGGTTACCTCGCCGAAGCTCCCCCGAGGCAGGAAAAAAAGGACCGGTCAAATCATCTAGGAAGCAGGGGGCAGATTAATGGGTAATTTTGATACACTCTTACGCTGGCCGAATATCGGGCATCCCTGCCTGGTCAAGAAGGCAATGGGGACTCAGGACACCGTCTTCAAGGTAATCTTTGCCGGCGTCAGCCAGGACATGGACTTGAAACCGTTGCTGCAAAACATGTGTTTCCTCCAGCCTTTAAAGGACACGCGCCAGATAGTGCAGGATGTGTTCACGCAGGACCTTTATAAAAAGTCTGTCAGCGAGGTAGGCGTAATCGTGGATAATGCCCTGGATATGGACCGCTGGCGCCAGGAACTCAAGCAAGGACTGATTCCCCTGAATGTTCTTGATATCGAACCGGCCCAAACATCCGCCTGGGATGGGAACAATCTGATGTTCGAGATGCAGCCGTTTCCCTATTCGCTGCTCCATTACGATTATGCCTACTGGGTCACTTTACAGATTGAGTCCAAGTATCTCGCGGGCGTAACGGTCCCACAGATTTTCAACTTCATTCATAAAAACGCGGCCGGCTACTTTTACAATATCAATTTCCACTCCGTTTACTTACACCAAAAAGACTGGAGTACCTTCAACATTCTACATGCAGCCGATTCGCATGTCGCCTGGCGCAATGACTTTATAAAGTCAACCGTCCAGAATGCCCTTGGCGGGGACGCTGCCCGTTCTTTCATCAATTTCAACGAAAATTTCCGCTATTTCATCCACTCCTCGAATGAGCTTCATCGCACCGGCAAGGCGGACTTAATCGTACTTACCGGAGACCTGGTGGACTACATTGAGATAACCCGAAAATTTACGGGCGGTCCCGGTATCCCCGCGGATAATTTCTTTTTCTTGCGGAATCAGTTGATATCCTGGAAGAGGTGTTCCGAGATGGTCGTGGGCGAAGAGCTGGAAATGCCGCTCTTCACATTACTGGGCAATCACGATTACCGGCCTGCCGAGTATCCGTTAATTGCCACCTACGAGCTGGCGGGCGGAGTTGATTTATATACGTCGGAACAATACGGGGCATTCTCTCTGACTCGAGACGAAGCCCTCGCCTACGAAAGTGGCAAGAGTAAGGATATACCCTACTACGGGGCCACCGAAGGCATCCAGCACCAGTCGCATTTAAAGCAGGTACCCCCCACGTATCGTGCCTGCCTGAATCCTGATGCTAACTATATCATCCCCCTCGGTAAGCATCGTCTCATCTGTCTGGACTCCGGTCCCGATAAAGATGAAATTACCGGCCTTATTGACGGCTGGTTATATACAGACGAGCTTATTGGCTCACGCTATGACTTTATCCATACCACCCCGGATGGCGAAGGCTTTTCGGCGGAGCAGATTCAATTTATCGAAGAGCAGGTCAAACAGGTAGACGGGCTGGTCATCCTGGCCTGCCATCACCCTATTATCAATTTCCGGTACGTCCCCCCGCCCCACCAGTTCCGCGAGTATGAGCACGCCCAGCTCTCCCCACAGGGTAAACTAGAATTGTCGGCAATTCTCTTCACACAGGAATATGCTTTAATACTTTCCTTGTTCATTCGGGAATACTACAAGCGTGTGGGGGCGGGGGATAATAATGGTGCGATGGCTGTCGCCCTTCAGATTCAAGCTTTCACATTCGATTATTGGGCCAAGCTGTTTGGCTGGCCGCTGGGGGGTACGCCTTACTTCAAGAAAGGCGGGAGGGAACCCGAATTAGGACGCGGTGTGCCGGATGAACACTTTCCGGAGTTTTTTACCGCGATTACCTTAATGACTAAAAAGAAAAAAAAGGCTGAACTGGTAATCACCGGACACACCCACCGCAGTATAGAATATACGGCTCGATGGCAGAACGGTCTGTTCACCCTGTTACATGACTATTATCTTGATGGGACCGTTGAAGGGAAATCACCCGTCCAGCACTGGCAGAAGGCGTTGCCCGAATATGCCGACCCCCTCAGCAAGAGCACCAATCCCCAGAAATGGTGGCATGACCACAGCCCGCTTTTTGTCCAGGCTTTGAGTGTGGCGGCACCTCCGCCCCCATCGAAGACGGTGGGTTTCTTACGCATTGTCGTCCAGAACGATATCATTACCCGTGTCGAGCGGGAAACGTGGCCGCTTTTACACGCTTTTCTACCTCAAGCACAAGCCAGCCAGCCATTTTTTATTTTAGCTTCATCTCCGCCGTAAAGTCTCCGGTCTCAATTGCCATGATACTCAGGATACTGCCAAAGAAATTATACAAAAAGGCCATAAAATTCCATTTTTTATAATTGTGATGCCTAATCAAACATAATCTACTTAACGTATAATGTAAGTTAAACGCATTCGCTTCCTTGAATTACCATCAAAATTTATTTAAATTTCCGATTATCTATACTAGCCTTGATTAACATATCACACTGAGTTAAAATAAAACAGCCCAGTAAAACTGAACTGGAAATTCTTCAATGGATAACATACAAAATAAGACTGGGGTCTGTGGTTCGAGTCCACAATGGCCCACCATGGTGTACAATACGTGGAACCATATCCCCTCTTAAAGCTAACATGTCGTGACGTGCCCCCCTTAGACGATACCAGTTATAATATCGTAAAAAGGGGGAATGGACCTGCCCCAACTTTTGAGCCAATCATAATGTTATTTTTTCAAATCATAC
>CAYNDI010000233.1:0-3636 GCA_964395955.1 uncultured Dehalococcoidaceae bacterium | reverse complement strand
CCAGGGTGATACATATGGTGACCGCCGTATACGTCATCCATTTCTTCATTAATATCTGGATATCCAGCAGGCGGTATCTCAGCAGGGTATAGGTAATGATGATGGCATTCCCGGCGTAGCCGATATGGGTAAAGGTATTATTGGTGTCCTGTACCACATTTCCCAGCACGTTGCCGGCAAGCATTAATCCGAGGCCGGCAAACAGGTAAGCGGTCCGGTTTCTTTCTTCCGGGTCGGCGGCGTTTCTCAGAGTTTGCAACAGGAAGAAGACCGCACCTATCAATATAAAATCATTAACATAGACGATAGCATTGATTATATAGCCGTAGCAGGTGGTGACCAGCTCGCTTTCGAGGAGGGATAAACCCTGGGTCAGATACCCGAAGGCGACCAGGGCAAAAGTGACAGCTACCCAGCCGTATCCCGGCTTGATGATTTTCCGGGTGTTTTTTCGAGTAAAAGCGACGATGAAGTGAATGTAAGCAACAACGGCCAGCGTGGTGAGGGGGATTATCAGCATCTTACACAGAAGCGTGTATTCGTAAGGAAACTGTAAATTCATCAGCAGGCTGGAAACACTCACTCCCGCCGCCGCGATGAGGAAAAATGAAAACAGCCTTTTCAACCTTACCTGCTTGGAATACAGGATAAACGCGACTAATACCGCGTATACCAGGAAGCAGGCAAACTGGACGATATTATGGCCGGTTAATTCAAACATTAAGCACCTTTAGTAAAAATCATCTTTCCTTTAGATTTTTCTCCAGACCGCTACCAGTACTCCGCCCATGACAAGCACGAGAACGGTAACGGCGGTCCATATACTGGCGATGGGACTGCTCCCTGCGGATAACCAGTTTTCCTTCCGGCTTGAAGCCTCCGGCTGGCTGGAAACATCCGGTATTTTTTCGCCTCCGGTTTCCGGCGTGACTGCCATCGCTACCGGCCTGGCCTGGTTATCCGACGGTACCACTTTAGCCACCGTGGCCTTTCCCAGCAGGCCGTCAAGGACATCGATATGGAGCTGTAAAACATATTCGTTAGCAGTGGTTATGTTGCCGGACTCGGTATACGAGAAGGTATTTTCGCCCTCGGCAAAGCCTTCGATGTTGAAAGACGTTTCGCCTTCGGCGACACCGTGTAGTTTTATGGTATATTCGCCGGTTGCCGGCTCGGAAATGACTACGGTTTGATATTCTTCCTCCGGTAGAGATAACCGGGAGCCGGTAATCTGATTAACCTGAGACCCGTCACCGAGATAGCCGGTACTTGAGCCGCTGGGGTCGACTATCAGGCCGGTGGCCGGCTTGTTGATGGTCAGCACGAGTTCGTTCCGGGTCGGCGGCATTGGTTCCGGCGCGGCGGGCGCCAAACCGGCCTCGACCCTGGTCTGCTGTCCGGCAGGTACGTACACTTCCTCTCCCTGCGCACTTACGCTGACATTCCCTTCGGTGGTCTGTACGGTCGTCGTCCCGGAATCATCGACCTCGGTGGCGAACGAGGTCCCGTGCACCATGATGTCCGCCGATGACGTTTTGATTTGAAAGTCATAGCTGTCGTCGGCCTTTTTAGCCACCTGGTTCCATGTCTTGCCCGATTGCTGTTTCAACGCGATAGTATCCAGCTGTTCATCTCTATTGTTCTCCAGTCTGGTAATAATCACATCGGTGCCGGGTTCCAGCTTGGTCGTGGTGCCCTCGGCGAAGTTGATGGCCGCATACGAGTCCGCGGCGGTTCTCACCCGGCTGCCCGGTTCCAGCGTCATCCCGTCCCTGGCTTTTTCCCAGGCTAAAGATTCCTTCGTCTGCACCTGAGTGCTGCCCCCGATGATTTTCAATGTACTGAAGGGCAGCGTGAAATTAAGCCGGTCCGGATTATATAGAGAATATCCAATATCCATGGCCAGAAACACCATGATACCAACGAGGATAATAGTCGCGAATTTGAAACCCGTTTGTTTCCGCAGCTCAGTAATACTCCCCTGTTTATTCGTATCGTAAATACGATATAACAAACGTAATAAACAAAGCATAAATAAAGTGACGCAGAAGGTAAACAGAACGTTAACCACCGGTAAGAAAGTACCGGTTGAGCTCATATTAAGATATTGATTACATCGGGTTATTGTTTTCACTCACCCCCTTTATCACCCTCTCGAACAGGTTCATTCTCTTTACTCGATTTTATATGATGTTCAAGACGGGGAGAGTATATGAGAGGGGGCTTCGTGAAAACCCTTGAAGTCCTGACCCGCGGTTTTCCATACAACCGGCTTTTTCCTTCTCCCTGCCACCGATTGACCATGCCACTTTTTCACTCCGGCTCGCTGCAAAACCGCGGCCTGAGTTCGATTCAGCTTTATGGCTATTTCTGAGATTGGAGCCCCGTTTTTGTAAAGCGCTTTTGCCGGCTCTTCCTCCTGCCTCGTCCAGCGGCGTCGTATCCCGGCTGAGTTCGTCTTCCTTTGCCTCTTCAGACCAAGGTGCCGGGCGTGATTCCTGATAGCCCTGGCCGTGAATTCGGACCCGTTGTCCGATCGAGTGTACGCCGGAACACCGTCCCCCTGACGAACCGGATATGAAAAACCTGATGAAGAAATACCGGGAACAAGCGTCGGGAACTTAATAATTACATCGTTTTTCGGGACAGGAGTATCAACCTGTACTTATCAGTACCAATTTTTTCGATTGTTGACAAATTAAGCGAAACATGGTTACACTTATTCACCAAAATATTTATCAAGGTTACCGAAACCTGCAACCTGTAAAGAGTTTGCAGGGCTATTGCGTAGGACTGGATAGCACAGGAACTTATGGAACAATGGTGCTACTCTTACCGATATAGGCAGTTTAATCTGGATTAATTCAAGCATAAGGAGGTGTATTTTCATATAAAACAATAAATTAGTGTTTTCATGTTCTGTCCCCGTACATATAAGGAGGGAATTTACTATGAAGAAACTCTACTTAGTCTCAATGGCACTTATAATTATGCTCAGCATATTCTTTGGCAGCTGTGGTGAACCGGCCGCCGAGACCCCCACAGCCACGCCAACAGCGTCACCAACTGTCTCGCCAACCGTCTCCCCTACCGCCACACCCACGCCTCCCGGTGGACCCGTGTACGGCGGTAAGTTAGTCATAGCGCGTAATACCGGCATAACCGAGGTTGGTGCTCCCATGGAATTGATAGGTGGCTATGGCGGTGTGACTTATCCCCTCTGGTGCGCTGTCACCGAGCCTTTATTCATTGTGGATGCCGCCGACCGGATCGTCCCCGTACTGGCCGAGTCCGTGGATGTAGCCGCGGATGGCATGTCCGTCACCTTCAAGCTGAGAAAGGGAATTAAGTTCCACGATGGTACGGACTTCAATGCCGAAGCCGTGAAAATTAACTTGGAATCAGTAATTGCCGCTAAGGTTGCCGGTTCTGCCCCCCTGGAAAACATTGAATCTTTCGATATCATTGATGACCACACCATTAAATTGAACCTCAAAGCCTTTGACGCCACTTTTTTGATGAGCCTGGCTCAATCTGGTATCGGTGTCATGATATCGCCCACTGCCCTGGCCAAACCCACGACGCCGGAAAATGCCGGTAAAGATCATCTGGTGGGCACCGGGCCTTTCCTGTTTG
>CAYNDI010000232.1:0-3645 GCA_964395955.1 uncultured Dehalococcoidaceae bacterium | reverse complement strand
CAGCGTTCCCAGTCTTCGTAGGAGTAGAACATCTCGGTGTCGGCTCGGGCATAGGGTCGTACCATTTCCACGAGCCGGTCGATGCGCGGCAGGATAACATCGAGAGAGAACGGGCCGTCCATCGCCTCCCGGACGTAGCCTCGGTACCTTTCCAGGTACGGCGGATGAGAGAGCAGCCGTTCTGCCAGTGGATACCTGTCCAGCGGGCCGGCCGTCGGCTCGTCGATATAGAAGTTGATAATGCCGTCCTTCCTTATGCCCTGATTGAAGGTCCCGAAAGCCATGTTGGTGTCCCAGGGTAGCATCGTGAATTTACCGTCGGCCTCGTAAATGTAGTTGTTATGTCCCGCCCCGGTATAGTTATCCAGGTGCACGATGAGTCCCGAAACCGCCAGAAAACGCAGGACCTGGTCGACATCCAGTACCTTCTCGATTTCCTGCGGGAAGGTCTCGTCGGGTTCGTTATTAAGCACTTCGAGGAACCGGAACAGGCCGGAGTAGTCCGGATTGTTTTCATTGGTTTTAAGCATCATGGCTTCAAGGCGGTTCTCGGGCATGAACACCGGCGGCAGACCACCTCCTAATCCAACCGCGTCAGGCTCGGGTTCGTACAAAGCTACCATCTCTTCCTGGCCGAGCGCTTTGAGGAGGTCGATAAGCGGCCCCCCGCCGATATTGAGATAAAGAGCGGGGTCCTGCCGCTGCGGTTCCGGCGTTCCCGGCATCATCGGTATAGTTATATAGGCGTCTTTCTCCGTCCAGTCCAGCCGCGCCGACAGGATTTCCGGTTTATAAAGATTGCCGTTGGCATCGGTAAAATGCTCGCGGAGAAACGAGATATCAATCATCTCTACCATGGTATAAACGCCCAGGTGGGTATCGTTTACCCAGAGGTCGACCAGAGTAGCCCGGGGGGTGGGGAGTCCCATCTCGGCGAAAATTTCATAAGCAACGACTTCCCGTATCAGGGTGGGGTCGCTCCAGCCGTTGTTGAGAAAGACCTTTTTCATGCCATGGAAGGAACGGGCCCTGTTAAACAGGTTAAAGTCCACCGCCAGCGGCATGCGCGGACTGTTCCAGGCGACGGCCTGCCCCAGCGAAGAATTTCCCTTGGGCCTTACGGCTACGTCGGGTGTCAGTTCATCATCAAACCAGAAGTCCGCCGGCACGTACTGCTCCTCAAAGGCGTGAGTCATGCAGAACTCCCAGTCTTTTTCCAGCATCTCAATGCGTACCGTGGCAACCCGGCTGGTATCGAAAGGCGGCGCGTCGCGGTCGGATTTTTCACGTGTTTCACCGGCGGAACAGCCGGACAGGCAGATAAAGAGGACAATTGAAAGGAGAAGTCCTGAGGATATATTTTTGCATTGTTTCCACATAAACCGATTCTGCAACAAGCTGATAACTTCCGCGGGTACGACTTTAAGATTACGTCATATGTGAAATAATGATTTTTCAAAGATTATCAAAATTTTGTTAAGAATGCAAATTATGATACATACGGGTGGGGTGGGGACGGCAGCGTCTTTACCGTCCCCACCCTTCCGTACTCTATTTTTTCCGTCCCACCATCCTCACCAGGGCCAGGTACCTGCCGCCGTCCTCTTCGAGGGTTGGCGCCTCGGAGGGGAACATCAGTGTCCCGGCCTCGTCGCACGCTTTTTCGTACTGTATCCAGTCTTTAACGCCATCGTGCAGCAGTTCTGTCCTGACGTCCGCCATAAAGCTCAGCTTACCCCAGTGCCGTTGCCACCAACCGGCGGTATGAAAGCACCAGCACTCGTCCACCCAGAAAGCCGTGCGGCCTCCGCTTGGCTTCGTCAGGTGCTCCGGCACCGTCCCGCTAAAGTCCTGCGCCAGGCCCGCCACCACTATTCCGATCTGCCCGCCCGGCCGCAGGAACTTCTGAAAGTAACCCAGATAAAGGTCGTCGGTGCCGTAGTACTGATAAGAGTCCAGGCTGACGATAGCGTCAAAGAAGCCCTCGGCGTAAGGGAGGGCGTGGGCTTCAGCGTGTATGGGGTGGACTTGATTTTCGAGTCCGGCCTCACGTATTCTCTGCCAGTTCTCCGTGGCGCTTATCCAGAGGTCGTTCGCCCAGACCTGCACGCCGTACTCCCTGGCCAGGAAGACCGAACTGAGCGCCTTGCCGCAGCCCATGTCCAGCACACGCATGCCCGGTTTAAGCTCCATTTCATCGCACAGCCATTCCGTCAGCCAGAGGACGTTGGGTCCCATCCACCCCTTCAATACCCATTCGGGGTCGTATTTCGCCGACCGCGGAAAGCGGTCGTTTTTCAGTAGTTCTTTCATCCTTTTTTTGGTGATAGTCATTGTTTTACTCCTTTCTGGCCACAAATATAAGCTCCTCCGGCGGCTTGGAATAAAAGGGTGCTTTGTTGAAATCTGCATATACATTTTCTACAGTGAAGCCCGTTCTGGCAAGCAAATGTTCAACTTCAAAACGGAAAAAGAAACGTAAAGGACTATGATAAACCAGCCGTTCTTTACGACCGTCCGGATAGCAAATATCATATAGCAATTCTTCGTGAATAATCTGGTTTTGGTAATCCACATCATGAAAACGCAAGCCCCATGTGACGCTTCTGCCATCAGGCATAAGAAAGGGAGGGCGGCCTACAACGATGGATGTTTCTTCCTTTATAGCCAGTTCGGCAGGCGAGGCGAAGTATACATCAAAAACAAGGCGCCCGCCGGGCTTAAGGTGCTGGTGAATACATGCCAGGCAGTCAAGCTGGTCTTGAATGTTAAGCAGATTATTAAATGGGCCGAAGGTTATAGTGACCACAGAAAATCGATGATGCAGATTGAAACGGCGTATATCAGCTTGAACAAGCTTTGCCCTATTTTTCACACTTTCCGGTTCAGCATCCAGCTTTTTCCGGCATAACATTAGCATTTCTTCGGAAAGGTCAAGACCTGTTATATTTATCCCTGCCCGGGCAGTTGGAATAAGGACACGGCCGGTACCGCAGCCGAGTTCCAACACAGGGCCGCCAGATTCCAGCGCATAACCTTTAAAAAACTCAATGTCTCCACGTTTAGCGTGGTAATCATAGAATTCGGAAGAAAGTTTGTCATAAAGCTCAGCTATGATTATTTCTTTAATATCTTCCATATAAAAAACCTCAGAAAGAAATTACTTTTTAAGAAAAAGAAGAAAAACCGCGGAACTGTCACACCCGCGGTCTGTATTTAAAGTTGGACTCCGGTTGATATGTCGGGAGATTTAAACGCAAAGACCGCTCCCGGAGGAACGGCCAGGTATTTTTATTTAGAGTTAAGGGTCTCCTTGGCCTAAAATCCGCCGGGGTGTGACAGCGTTATGGATATTTCTCTAACTTGAGCTAACATCAACACCCCTCTTTCGAGCATATGTTTACTGTGGCAATAATATCATGCCTGTTACGTCAGGTCAAGACTTGGCCGTGAGAATACTATTTGCATACTTTCACCTCCTTTGTCCTCCACCCCTTCGGGTGTAATCTATACCCACCCTGCCGCCCTGTTTCATCTTCGGCTTACCCCGATGTTTTTCACTCCCCCTCTCCGCCAGCGGAGAGGGGGATACAGGGGGAGAGGTCAAATCATCACCTTCCAGCGCCGATATTCCAACTCTTCTCA
>CAYNDI010000231.1:0-3662 GCA_964395955.1 uncultured Dehalococcoidaceae bacterium | reverse complement strand
GGAGAGTTCATTTCGGCGATGATGGCTCTCGGCGATATCCGGGTAGAGCTGTTTCAACCTTTGAAAGAGGGCAGCCATTCGAAGTTCCTCGAAGAAAAGGGCGGCGGACTCCACCACGTATCCTTCGCTACCGACGATATTACTAATGACCTCAAGACGCTGAAAGACCAGGGCAAGAAACTCCAGAACGAGGAGCCGATAAATCTTCCCGGTGGTGATAAGATAGCTTTTGTTCACCCCTCCGCCGCCGAAAATGTATTGATAGAACTGGTGCAACGAGGCTAGTTTCAATCAATAAAGAAGGATAATGAGTAATGCCTTTAGAAGAGATGGCTTCCTTTTTCAGTTCTCGTATCGATAAGTACGATGCGCACATGTTGCGTGAAGGTAACGAGATGTACGTGGCAACGGCCAAACTGGTACCCACCACCAGTGGTATCAGACTTCTCGACCTGGGATGCGGGACGGGGCTGGAGCTGGACGAAATATTTAAATTCAATCCCACGGTGAAGGTTACGGGCATTGATCTGGCCGAGAAATTGCTGGAAAAATTAAGTAGAAAGCATGCTGCCAGGAAAAGCCAGCTAAATCTCATTTTAGCCGATTACTTTAAATATGATTTCGGGGAAGATGTGTTCGACGTTGCTTTATCTGTACAAACACTCCATCATTTTACCTACGAAGAGAAGATTGGACTATATAAAAAGATATACATCAGCCTGAAACCGGACGGCCTCTACATAGAATCAGACTACATGGCAGCGACGCAGGAGTTCGAAAATCACCATTTCGCGGAGAATAAGCGGCTCCGCGCCGAGCAGGGAATACAGGAAGGCTATTATCATTACGATACGCCGTGTACCGTGGAAAACCAGATCGGCATGTTGAAAAAAGCGGGCTTTAAAAGCGTAGAAACACATCGGCGGCGTGTCAACGGCGCCATCCTGGTGGCGAAAAAATAGAAAGCGATTTCACACGGTCAGCAGCGGTATCAGCTTCCTGACACTGTCCAGTTTTTCCAGATTATGCAGCTTCTCCAGCAGTTCCGTGGCTTTCTTCTTTCTGATTTTCCCGGAAAAATCCACGTTCGTCCAGAATTTAGACAGTATCTCGTCGCGGGTCATCGGATTATTTATCGGGTCGCCCTTCACGTGTACGCAGGACTCGGTCAGTTCCCGGCCGTCTTTAAGCGATATTGTCATTCTGGCTTTCTCGAACTCGACATCCGATGCAGGTGTAAGCTTGATTTTCTTGATAAAGTCGGCTACCTTCGGATTTCGTATTGCTTTCTCGGTAAAATGTTCCGGCTTGACGCTGCCGAACAGGAACGCCGTCGCTACCGCGTATTCGTAGCTGAAAGCGGCGTTGCCGTGCGGGAACGTTCCTATCTTAAACGGTGCCCCGCAGATATGGTCAATACCGCCCTGGGCCAGGTCCAGGTTGACCGACTCTATATTTTTGGCTTCAACGCCGTGCTTGCGGATAAGAGCCAGGGCGCAGTCGATAGCGGCGTGGGGGATACGGCAGCAGGAGTAGGGCTTAATAGTGCTGTCATAATAATATTTCTTTCCGAGATATTTAGTCAGGGCTTCCGGCCTCTCGCATCCTTCGGTGAACATCTTATAGTAGCCGAACTTACCGAAAAAGGCGTCCTCCGGGCCGGTCCAGCCCGCTTTGGCCAGCTGCGCTGAAAAAACCCCCGCCCGGGCGGAAAGCCCCTGGGGCAGCTTGAAGGCGACCGTGCCGTCCCAGATAATCTGGAAGGTGCTGCCTATCTGGTTGAGGACGATGCCGAAAGCGTTTCTCATCTGGAGCTTGTCCAGTCCCAGCAGCCGCCCGGCGATGGCCGTCGCCCCGAAGGCGTTGACCGTGCCGGTACCGTCCCAACCCAGTGTAAAGCCGAATCCGGAGGCCGCCAGCATACGGGAGGCAACGTCATCCCCGACGAGTAACGCCGCTATCATTTCGCGTCCGTCGGCGTTGACGGCTTCGGCCATGGTGACGGCGGTCGGTACCGTGGTGCCACTGACATGCCCCGGACAGCTGAAGCCGTCCACCAGGGGACTTACCGGTTCGAAGTCAAAAGAACGCGCCATGACGCTGTTAACCAGCGCCGCGTTGGCGGCGGGTATTTTACCTCCGTGGACGAGGATGCTGGACTCTTCTTTGCCGCCTTCCCCGCGCATGAGGTCAACCAGCTCCGGGTTCCCGCTATCGGTGGAGCCGCCTATCAGGCACCCCAGCGTATCGATAATGCGATACTTCGTAGCCTCCAGCGTGGCTTTATCGAAGCTTTCAAAGTGTGTTTCTACTACGTTGGCGGCCAGTTTTTCAATAGCGGTGTTTTCGTTCATCAGAGACCTCCTGAATCCGCTATTTCCCGATCACCGTCGGTTCCTTACCCGGCGTGGCGTATTTCTTCACGGCGGCTTCGTTCAGTTCCACGCCCAGTCCGGGCCCGTCGGGCGGGTAGAGATAGCCGTTTTCATACCGGAGGATGTTAACGGCCAGGTCGTCCTTCGGCGGGTTGGTGACCGTATCGGGCATATTATAGAGGTTCAGCGGACCGATGGCTTCCTGTTCTATTTTGCCCATCCATTCGGTAGCCGCCAGGAAATGCGCGTTGGCGGCGGCCCCGAGTCCGGAATCGATCATGCAGCCGCACATAACCATTAACCCGACGGACTGGGCGATGTTCACCCACTTCTGCGACTTATGTATGCCGCCGGCCTTGGGCACCTTTAGGAAGAATCCATCCACCGCGTCGCGCTGCAGGAGTTTGTGCAGGTCATTAAGCTCCGCCGCCGATTCGTCGGCAAAGATGGGCACGTCCACCTTCCGGCGGAGACGCGCCAGTCCATCGATATCCCACCAGGGTATCGGTTGCTCACAGAGGAATAAATCGTACTTCGCTGCTTTTTTCAGGAACCTGAGAGCCTGGAAGTAATGCCAGCCGCCGTTGGTATCGGTCATTATCTTGATATCGTTGCCGACGGCCTGCCTGAGGGCGCCGAGCATTTCAACGTCCTCTTCGATGGTCTTGGCGCCGACCTTCAGCTTGAGCGCTTTGAAACCGGCCTTGACCAGCATCTTTCCTTCCGCCCCCACCTCTTCGACCGTGCCCGAGGACATCACGAAGGCCAGCGCTATCTTTTCATTGGAGAGCCCGCCCAGCAGTTTGTAAACGGGAACTCCCAGCGCTTTGCCCATGATGTCATGGAGGCAGTAATCGATAACCGCCTTCGACTGGTTGTTCACTTTGGCGGCTTTGTCCATCCGCGCCACGATTCGCTCAATATTAAAAGGGTCTTCGCCGAGGAGGACCTGAGGCCCGTAGACCTTATTGATATTGTGCATAATGGAGTCCTGGCTTTCGCCCATGTACCAGGGAGACGTGTCCCCGGTCTCGCATATGCCGGTAATCCCCTCATCGGTGTGTATCTTAACGACGACGGCATCGGCGCAATCGGCGGTGCCTCCCCCCATCTTCATCGGTTTGGCGAAGCGCAGGGATACGGGTATGCATTCTATCTTGGTGATTTTCATAAATAACCTCCGTGCGGGTATTTAACTTTGAAATGCTTGGGGTGCTATTTCTGTATAGCATTTTAGGCAGTATTAAGTCAAACAGCGGCTTTAATGGTAAAGTACACTCTTGCTGG
>CAYNDI010000230.1:0-3690 GCA_964395955.1 uncultured Dehalococcoidaceae bacterium | reverse complement strand
TCGGAGGTAAGATAAATATATGCTATAACTGCCTCGACCGGCACCTCAATACCTGGCGGAAGAATAAAGCGGCGATAATCTGGCAGGGAGAACCCGACGGGGATACCGAGGTATACACATACCAGCAGCTCCACCGCGAGGTATGCAAATTTGCCAATGTATTGAAAAAATACGGCGTGACGAAAGGCGATACTGTCTCTATCTATCTGCCGATGATTCCCGAATTGGCTATTGCCATGTTGGCCTGCGCGCGTATCGGGGCGATACACAGCGTTATCTTCGGCGGTTTCAGCGCCGAGGCGTTACGCGACCGCATCCTCGACTGTAAGTCCAGGATATTGATTACCGCCGACGGCTATTACCGCAGCGGCAAGAATATAGGCAGCAAGGGCAATGCCGATACCGCCCTTAAAGAATGTCCCGACGTTACCGATGTCTTTGTCGTCAAGAGACTGGGCATCGACATCCCCATGGAGGAAGGCCGTGACCGATGGTGGCATGACGAAATGAGCGCTGATGACATCAGCGACGATTGCGAGCCCGAGCCGATGGACGCCGACGCTCCCTTGTTTATCCTCTATACCAGCGGCAGCACCGGCAAGCCCAAGGGCGTCCTGCATACCCAGGCCGGCTACCTGCTGCACTGCTATCAATCTATGAAATGGATTTTCGATATTAAAGAAGAGGATACCTACTGGTGCACCGCAGATGTCGGATGGGTTACCGGGCACAGTTACATAGTATACGGCCCGCTGGCCATCGGGGCAGCCAGTCTTATGTTCGAAAGTGTACCCACTTATCCCGGTCCCGACCGGTTCTGGCAGGTTGTGGAGAAGTTCGGCGTTAGCGTCTTCTACACGGCGCCCACTGTTATCAGGGCGTTGATGCGCGATGGCGAAGAGTGGCCAAACAAGCACGACCTCTCCAGCCTGAGGCTCTTGGGCAGTGTCGGTGAGCCTATCAATCCCGAAGCCTGGATGTGGTATTATCGCGTTATCGGCAAGGAAAAGTGCCCTATCGTAGATACCTGGTGGCAGACAGAAACGGGTGGTATATTGATTACTCCGCTTCCCGGGGCTATTCCGACCAAACCCGGCTCAGCCACCATGCCGTTCCCCGGTGTCGAGCCGGTTATCTTGAGAGAAAACGGCACCGAGGCCGATGTCAACGAGGGCGGCTGGCTCTGCATTAAAAAACCCTGGCCCGGTATGATGCGGACATTATGGGGAGACGCCGAAAGATTCAAACTAACCTATTTCAGCAAGTTCCCCGGCTACTACTGCACCGGAGACGGAGCCCGCAAAGACCAGGATGGTTATTACTGGCTCATGGGACGTATCGACGATGTCATTAATGTTTCCGGGCACCGTATCGGTACTGCCGAAGTGGAAAGCAGTCTGGTATCCCATGAAAAAGTGGCTGAAGCGGCGGTGGTCGGTATGCCTCACAAGTTGAAAGGTCAGGGCATCTATGCCTACGTCACCCTAAATACTGGCGAGACAGCCAGCCCTGACCTGGAAAAAGAGTTAAGGACTCATGTCCGCCAGCAGATAGGCCCCATAGCCACTCCCGATGTTGTCCAGTTTGCCGACGGTCTGCCCAAGACACGCAGCGGTAAAATCATGCGGCGTATCCTGGTGAAAATAGCCGCCGGTGATACGGATAACCTCGGGGATACCTCCACGCTGGCTGATCCCTCCGTGGTGGATACCCTAATCAAGAACAAAAAATAACGTAAGAAAATAGATAATACAGGAGGCCGGGCGATGCGTTGTCCGGCCTCTTTATTTATGAGCCGGCAGGTAAACGGTAAATATGCTGCCATGGCCTTCCTGACTCTCAACTTCTATCCGGCCGCCGTGGCGCTCGATGATGCCATGGGATACCGCCAGGCCCAGGCCGACTCCCTTGACATCCTCTTTAGTGGTGAAGAAAGGCGTGAATAGTTTCTCCAGATTTTCAGCGGATATGCCGCAGCCGGTATCCCGGAAGCTTACCTCCACCCACCCTTCTTCACCGACGCGGCTGATTATCACAAGCCTGCCTCCTTCCGTCATAGACTGAATGGCATTGACCGTAAGGTTGATAAATACCTGAAGCAACTGGTTGAAGTCGCCTATTACCAGAGGTAGCGAAGATGATTCTTCTCTGGTTACTTTAATATTCTTCATCCTGGCCTGATGGCCTACCAGAGACATGGCTTTATCAATAGTTCGGCTAATGGTTACCGGCCTCATCAGAGGAGGTGACTGCCGGGCAAAATCCAGTAATCCGCGGATGATACCGGAGCAGTAATTAATGGCCGTCTCTATTTCAGCCAGGTTGGCCAGGGCTTCGCTTTTATTGAACGATTCACCCTGTATTTTTTTCTCCAGCAGCTTCGTGTAAACCAGGACTCCCGCCAGTGGGTTATTCAGTTCGTGCGCCACCGAGGCGGCCAGCTCTCCGATAGCACCAAGCCTGGCTACCTGGATGAGCTGCTGCTGCGTGCTCTGCAGGCGCTCCAGGGAAGTTTTCAATTCCTCGTTGAGAGACAGAATATGCTCGTAGGCCTCTATCTGGTGTTCGAGGTAATTCAACAGCGTAGCACACAGGCTGCTGATAAGGAAAGCGAAGAGGGCAAAGATTAGCGACCTCGTTAAAGCGACCGGATCATACGCCGATAGTAAGGCGTGCGGCAGCAGAATGGTGAGAAAAACCAGACCGCTGATGATTACACCCCGCAACCGGAACACGATAGCGGCATACAGCAAAGGGTAGAAGAATAGAATGATATATATGTCATGATATTCAGTAAGAATATCGTAATAGATATATGCAAAAACGATAAAAAGTACGATTATTATCCAGAAATGCCAGTTCCGTATCCCGAAAGTGGCTCTGGCTTCCAGCAGCCACCGGAGAGCTTTCAAACGCCGGCTTGTCCCGCCATCTATCGAACGCCTGTCTAATATCTCAGCCTTGTTGTTCATGTTTTCTCAAACCTGGTGCAGCTAAGTAATTGAGTAGAGTCCGGCATCAACCGTTATCCTTAATAAGGGACCCTCAATGTTACCGTGGTGCCGGCGTCTTTCTCCGATTGTACGATTAATGTACCTCCAACCAGGCGAGCCCTTTCCCGCATCCCGATGATACCGAGCTTTCCTGATAAAGCTAAGTCACTTGTCCTCTCAGGAACGCTAAATCCTTGACCGTTGTCATTTAGTATCAACGTTAGAGCCTCCGCACTATAGTCTAAAGTCAACTCTACCGAAGTGGCATTTGAGTGTCTTCTAATATTGCTCATTACTTCTTGTGCTATGCGGAAAACAGCAAGTTCTATTTCCGGCGAAAGCCGACGACTGTCTCCTATTAGTTTGAAATTCGTTAACGTCTTCTGGGCACTTTCAAGGTTGGTAATCAGCCATTCCAGAGCAGGTACCAGCCCGAGGTCATCCAGTATTGAAGGTCTGAGGTCCTGGCTGAAGCGGCGTACTCCCTTGAGACCGGAATTAGCCATTTCATGCAGTTTCTTGAGGTGTTCTATTACCGGCTTTTTTAGTGTCTTTTCTTTTTGGATAATTGAATCAAGGTCACGCGAGAAAGTGGCCAATACCTGGGCAGTATCATCATGAAGCTCGCGTGAAATACGTAACCTCTCATCTTCCTGGGCTCTGGTTATTTGTTTAACATAGTATTCCATATTTTGCT
>CAYNDI010000229.1:0-3692 GCA_964395955.1 uncultured Dehalococcoidaceae bacterium | reverse complement strand
GCCGTAGAGGGTGTCTCCGGCGAAGTGGACGATAACCATGTCGTTAGGAGTGGCTACGCTCTGGTCATCCACACCGATTCTCTTCAGCGAGCGGGCGGAAGCCGCCGTCGGCTGGTTGACGGTAACGTCAAGCGTACGCCAGACATTGTTGGTATCGTAGGCGCCGGCCGCCAGTGTCGTCCCGTCGAAGGTGATGCTGTTGATGCCGGTGGTCCTGATTACGGTGACGGTGCCGGTCTCGTCGATGCGGTAGATACCGCCCGTTTCCGTTCCGTCATCGAGTATGGAAGCACCGACGAAGACAATGACAGTTTCTTCCTCGAGTCCCATAAAGTCGGGGCCCGTAGCGATGGAAGCCGCCTGAACGTTCCAAACAAAAGCTCCAGCTGCGTCTTCCGTATCGACTGCTACGGGATAGTTGAGCATGTTGAGGTCGGTGTCGAATTTGTGCGATGCCAGGCTGAAGATGTGCAGGAACATCCTGTCTGCTCCAGCTCCAGCATTTTCTTGAGATATGGCGAGTACCGTGAAATCCGAGCCGAACTGGGTGGAAAAATCTACTCCTACGAAGGTAGTGGGAACTACCGCCGGTACTGCCGCCGCCCATGCGACGGTGGGGTCAGTACCTGCCGGTGTTACGGTAGCCGTGCCGAAGTCATCAACTGCTTCGCGCCACGCGCCTACGGCCGCCCCGAAGTTATAGTAGTAGACGGCAGCCGTGCCGGGACCGGCGGCGTCTGTACCCGCTACAGCGACATAGTAGATGCTGTTGGCTGATACCGGTGAGACGGCCAGGTCGTTGGCAGCGGCAATAGCATTACCGCCAGCACCCTGAATGGTGCCCATGTCGTAGAAGTTCAGCCCGCCGTCCTGAGAGGCTGCGGCTTTTATCACGGTATCCGCGCCGCCGGCATCCAGGACAACCACGATATCCGGGTTGTCCGGGGATATTGCGACGTAGTCAATTGCATCCAGCGTGGTGGGAACCCTGTTGTTGTTGGCTGAGGTCAGGTCCGTCCAGGCCGCGCCGCCCATGGTGCCCTTCATGAGTTTGTTGCCAGTAACACCGTCAACGAAGCCGCCGGCGATGCTATAACTGGCCAGTGCAACAGATGTGGATACGGTGAATGTACCGACTGTGGCATCTGATACAGCGACCGCTATAGTTTGGATATCTCTTATGCCGGTGTCTGTTCCCGCCAGCGCTACTACACCAAACGAGCCAGCTGCTGCGCTGGCTGCGAAAGTGATGGTGCCGGCATTACCTGGAACACCGTCCTGGTCAACGTAGGTAATGTTGAAGGATTCGGTCACACCATCCACAGCCGTGAATCCTACCGTGGTCATGGCTAAAGGTAAACCGTCGTCTGTGATAGCTACATAGTAGGTCATGCCATCAGCGCTGACAGCAAAGTCTTGGATATTAGTGCCGGGATACTGGGTATAGACCAACCCGGGGATATACGTGGGAGCGAACACTTCCATGTTCCACATTAGCGGGTCGGCTGCGGAGGTAGGAGCAGCTGCAAGGAATAGAGTTGACAGCATTACAACTACCAGTGCAATACCCCAAAATTTCTTTATTACTTTTTTCATCGACCTTTTTTCCTCCTTATTTGGGTCAGGTCTTTGTGGTTATTTTCAATATACCATATCTCCCACAACAGGCATCTTTATTTATTTACCTATCTTGCGGAGATACTTTAGCTTAAAAGCAGCAGTTGGAGCAGCCTGGCTCCGTCTCCCCTTACGGGTCGAATCCATAAAATCACCTCCCTTCCTATACGTACCTATAGCAAGGTACTCTACCCTATAATAACATAAGTAGAAGGATTGTCAAGTCTTTTGGGCCGGTTACTAGACATAAATTTTTCATCGCTGCACTATTAGCGGGAAGTAACATATAACTGTAAATTATAACGTCCTGCTTACCAAAAGGATAGCAATAAATTGTTAATAATTATTCAAAAAGGGTAAAACTGGAAGGCTGGCTTAAGCGGAACGTTTCAGCCGCTCCGCCAGACTGGCGAAAGGAACGGTTTCCTGCCGCGCGTTAGCCATCTCCCTCAGGGTAGCCGCGCCGGCTTTTAGCTCATCCTCCCCGATGATTACCGTATAGCTGACCCCCAGAGCGTTTGCCTGCCGCAGCTGGGCTTTCAGGCTTTTCCCGCCCGTGGCCGTCACGGCGCTGATACCCGACTGTCTGAGGCTACAGGCAAGCTTTAGCGCTTCTTCTCTGGCTTTATCACCCATGTGGCTAACGAGTACCTGCAGAACGGGTGTTGCCGGAACGGGCGTTCCCTGTTTTTTAAGGTTGAGTATTATCCGCTCGATTCCGGTGGCAAAGCCGATGGCCGGCGTGGGCTTGCCCCCCAGCTCCTCGATGAGGTAATCAAAGCGCCCTCCTCCCCCGATGGTGCTCTGTCCCCCCTCCTCCTCCGGCTGGATTTCAAAGACGGTGCGGGTGTAGTAGTCCAGGCCGCGCACGAGGCGGTGGTTCAGAGAAAAAGGGATACTCAGCAGTCCCAGGTACTTTCGCACCTGTACAAAATGGTCATGACATTCCGGGCAGAGATGGTCCACATTTCTGGGGGCATTGTCGGCTATTTTCTGGCAGGATGCCTGCTTGCAGTCGAGTAGACGTAGCGGGTTTTTCTCCAATCGTGTCTTGCAGTCGTGGCACAGTTGCCCGGCGTATTCCGCGTAATACTCCTTGAGCGCGCTAAGGTATCCCGGCCGGCATGTTTTACAGCCGATGCTGTTGATTTGCAAGGTAATGCCGGTCATACCCAGAGATTGAAATAGCTGCCAGGCCATATCGATGACCTCGGCATCCAGGGCCGGGTCGGCATCGCCGATAGCCTCGCAACCGAACTGGTAGTGCTGCCGGTACCTGCCTGCTTGCGGCCTGTCGTAGCGGAAGATAGGCGAGATATAGTACAGTTTGACCGGCTGCGGCAGGTTGCCCATGCCGTGCTGGATATAGGCCCGGCATACCGCCGGTGTCCCCTCCGGTTTCAGGGTCAGGCTGTTGCCGCCCCGGTCGTCGAAGGTGTACATTTCTTTCTGAACGATATCCGTATACTCGCCGGTGCTGCGCTGGAAAAGGCCGGTTTCCTCGAACATCGGGGTATCGATACGCTGGTACCCGTAGAGTCGCGTAATATCGTTGATGGCTTTTTCCACGTAGCGCCAGTATGGTTGCTCCGCCGGCAGGATATCCGTCGTTCCGCGCGCTGACTGGTAAGATTTGTCTGCCATTTTTCAAAAACTCTTCTTAAATTCCCGATGTCATTCTGAGCGAAGCGAAGAATCTCGGGGAGAAAGTGGCTGGATTCCAGCCTGCGCCGGAATGACATTATTACATGTTTTCTTAAAGCTAGAATACAGTATCAGTCGGAGATTTGCAAAGTGGCCGACCGGCTCTTTCTATATAATCCGTTAAGTAGTAATATGTTTACAGCTTACCCTTATTATATAAAGGAGAATATTGTAATGACCGGAAATCAATACGAAAAATACTTTGTTAAAGAACCGCTTTTCTTGAAGGGCGGTTTTTTCCCTGTCGTAATAGCTAACGGCGCCAAGGACTATGAAGGGTCCGAATTTTCCTTCAGGATACACTACATCACCGAGCCGGGCATCCTGGTAAAGGAGCCTCTCGACCAGCCGCCCGCCGATCACCGACTCGC
>CAYNDI010000228.1:0-3703 GCA_964395955.1 uncultured Dehalococcoidaceae bacterium | reverse complement strand
TCTGAAAGGGGCGATGAGCATGGCTGCGGGAGGGCAGTATGGAGCGCTTACCAGGGCTATCAAGCAGATGGATAATATGATTTCATGGGGCGTTTCCTTTGATGACGCTTTGCTTCACTTCGCCAGGAAATACCCTACATTTCTTATCCGGAGAACGGTCTTTACGTTAATTGAGGCATCCAGGATGGGTGGCCAGTTAGCCGAGATATTAGAGGGCGTGGCTACCGATGTAGAGGAGACAAAGGCCCTGGAAAAGAAAAGAAACTCGGAGACCAGGCCATATATAATGGTCTGTTACATCAGCTATTTCGTTTTCCTGGCGGTGATAATGATTATGAGTTACGTCTTCCTGCCTATGATGAAACAGGCGTCAGAAGCTACTTCCGGCGCAGTCCTGCCGGGTGGGATGGGGCAGTTTGCCGTATCCAATGCAGACCTGGCGAGATATAATATGCTATTTTTCCATGCCCTGATGATACAGGGCTTTTTTGCCGGTATTGTAACCGGGAAGATAGCTGAAGGGAAGGTGGTTGCCGGTCTCAAGCACTCGGTTATCTTTATCATAGTGGCGGTTATCGCCTATGTTTTATTGATGTAGGCCAGCCGTACTGAAGTGAGCCGAGGCATGTTCGAACAATTCACTGATAATTTTTTTCTTGTTTTCGTCCTGATGTTTTTCGTTATAATCATGGCCGGTCTTCTGGGACTCTACCTTCATGTAGCCGGATTCACACTGGTAGAGGTGATATTGCTGTTGGTCATTCCGCTGGTTGCCTGTTTCGCAGTCCTGTCCGTGATGGTCAGCACCGTTGCCGGACTTACGGGTAGCATATCCGGCACGGTGACAGCTATGGCAAGGGCGTTTGATGTGCCAGTAGTTAATATCGGTCATACCGTATTCGGGGTCAATGCCGTGGGCTTTGGCATACCTGTTTTGGTGACGTTGAATATGCTGGCATCCAGGCGTATCCCATGGAAACTTTTTTGCCTCCTGGCGGTCATTATTGCGGCAGTAACTTATCTCTATACCTTTATTCAACCCGGGCTGGGAGTGGTCATCTTCCTTTTTACCATTCCGCCGATTCTGGCGTCGGGGATTGTCTTCATGTTCCGGAGAATGAGGGGATTAAGCAATTTAAATACGGCTCTTTTAGCCTACGCCGGAGCCACAATAGGGGTGCTGGTTGGAGCCGACCTCCTTAACCTGCACAAGCTAGCCAACCATGACTGGGGGAAGCCAACCCTGGTATCAATAGGCGGCGGAAGTATTCTGGATGCCGTCTTCCTGGCGGGAATCGTGGCCCTGTTTGCCGATTTCGTATTCCGCAGTCGGGAAGAAAAAATATTTGGCAGACTGGTGAAGGTGCTGCGGGAGGCATGGCCAGGATGAGAGCCGGACTTCGGGGTCTGTGGCAGGAGGAAAGGGGAGTATCCGTGGTGATTGGCGCCATGCTGATGATGCTGGTTGTGGCGGCGATGTGGGGCACTATACAGGTATACCATGTACCCAACTGGAATAAGGATGTGGAATACGAGCACCTCAACATGGTCCATGACGACATGATGACCTTCAAATCGGACGTGGAGGATGTGGCGATATTAGAAGCACCAAAAACCTGTGATTTTCATATGGGCGTACGCTATCCCAGCCGGATGTTCCTGGCGAATCCCGGCACCGGAGTGGCCGGATCGCTGTCCTCAGAAAATGTGGCGATAAGCATTGTATATACCACCGATGGTTTAGGGGACCCGACGATTACCGAGAACTATATTTCAAATCGAGTAATCTACGAGGTGCAGGGCACTGCCGATAGCCCGAAGCTGGTCTATGAACACGGGTTGATAATCAGGGACTACGGGAATGAATACGCCACCACTGACGAGCAATCGCTAATCATCGGCGACGAAATTTATCTACCGGTTTTGACCGGTAACTTAACGTCGGTTTCATCTATGGAAACGGATTCAATTGAGATAAAACCATTACCCCTATCTTATAGCCGCACCGATATTAAATCGGTGGAAATCACAATTGATACCGGCTATCCGGAAGTCTGGGAACAGCTTTTCGCCGGGATAGGCACCGGGTATACGACCGTAGCCAGTGATGATTTTGAGAGCGGGGACTGGGCTGGCGGTACCGGCTGGCTTGACGACTGGTATTCCTCCGGAGATGCCGCTGTTACTGCCTCCGGCACGCCATATGAGGGCAGTTATCACCTGCGGTTGCGGCGTGCCACCGGATATGTCGACCGGGCGGTTGACCTTTCCGGAGCGGTTAGCGCCCGCCTCCGGTTCTGGGCGAAAGCCAACTACTTTGAATCCGGTGAGGAAGCATATTGTCTGATAAGCGATAACGATGTGGATTGGACCACCGTCCATACCTGGGTCGACGGGGACGACGATGACCAGTATCGCTTCCATGACATAGATTTAACCCCCTATGACCTGTCCAGCCAGTTCTGGATCGCCTTTGAAGCTAATATGTCCGGGGGCGGAGACTATTTCTACGTCGACAAACTGGAGATCATTGCCACCTACGCTGCCGGCACAACTGTGGATGTTGACCTTGACGAAGGAGAGATAATTATCAACAGCACGCTTATAAAGCAGATAAGTATGCCTGCGGGCGATGTGACTGCCGATGCGCTATATGCCGGGCTGACTATATTCAGCACCACATCTGTGCCCGAGCCGGTATTCATCATCGGCGGAGGCACCGGTACAAGCAGCCTGCACAGGACGGCAACCCGCTACGTACCCATGTTCAATGCCGGCCGAAGTGCCACTGAGAGCGATGTTCAGCAGCCCGTGCCTGTGGCCGGTACCGTATCTAGCTTCTATGTCACCCTGGATGGAAGCCCCGGCAGTGGCAATTCGTACACATTTGTTGTCCGTAAGAATGGTGAAGACACTCCGGTGACCTGCATCATCTCGGACGCGGATACCACGGGCTCCGACCTAACCGACTCTGTTAGCTTTGATGCCGGTGATTATATCTCAATAATGGTAACCCCTGCAAGCAATCCCACGGCAAGGTCGATGAGCTGGACGGCGCAGTTCTCGCCCGACCAGTAAGTAGTACTCACCGGTCCCAGCCGGTGATTTTCCAGGCATTCCCGCAGCTCTTCTTTTTCCAGGAGCTCCGCTGGGTTGGTTGGGGTTGGGGGGTTGGAGGGGAGGGTGGAGGTCCTTTCCTCCTTCAGCGTTTTAAAATTCTACCATACCCTGTCAAGCCCTGGTCAAAAAGTCAGGGCCGGTGAAGCTGTTCCCACGCTGAAGAAGGCGGCGCATAGATGCGCCCTTTGGCCCCGGCCCCTACTTACAGCCTAGCACGCCCACACGTGCCTGACAATAAGCCAGTTGATTGGTGGTCAAACATTTTTAGCTTTGTTTTTCACCCCCGTTTTAACCTGGTGGAGCCGGGGTATCAATAGGCAGAACTTTCGAGCTTGTTTTCAGCCTCATTATTTGATTCAACAGATATTTTCTTAACAAACTGGCCGTTGGCAATATTGTTGTCACTCCAAAAAGTGCAAACATTGCTGAATAAAACAAGCTTTTGTTATCTAACGATTTGCGTTCTCTTAATGGCTTGGCCGCGTCCGATTACATCCTTACCTTCACTTTACCAGTTACCCGATAATATATCATCAACAATATTGCTCTTACTAATCGCCATCTATCTAACAGGGAATATCTC
>CAYNDI010000227.1:0-3813 GCA_964395955.1 uncultured Dehalococcoidaceae bacterium | reverse complement strand
CCGAGTTCGTTGAATATCTTACTGTCCTGCCAGGCCTCTCCGGGCGGTTCTACCACTTTGTTATGGGCTTCAATCATAAATCTTGGATGCATGTCAAAGATATCGTCAATCTCCAGCCAGTGCGCCGCTGGCAGGACGATATCGGCGTGCTCCGCCATCGGCCCCATGAACTGGTCGGCTTGCACCAGGAATTCCAGCTTCTTCAATGCCGGTATTACTTCTTGGGTATTCGCCAGGTGCAGTATCTGCTGTCCGCCCACGCTGAACCATACCTTAACCACCGAATTTCCGTTGAGTAACTGCTTGATGACGGTATCGGAATGAGCGGTTCGGGCGGCGCCCATTTTATAGTTGTCGCTGCCCACGATGCCCTTGCGCATCTCGTCGGTAAGCGGTATTTCCGTAAAGAAGTCCTCGCGCAGGCCGGTATCCGGGGGCATCCAGGCTACCATACTGCCCGGCCTTTCGATATTGCCGGTAACGCCCAGCAGGCAGATGATGGACCTTATGGTCTGGCCGCAGTTGGCCTGTCTTTCCAGGGAGCTGCCGATCTGAATACAGCCCGGCGTATCCATCGCGAAAAGCCTGGCGGCTTTCCTGATGTCGTCAGCTTTCAGCCAGGTAATCTCCGCGGCGCGTTCCGGGGTATACTCCTCGGCCCTTTCCGCCAGCTTGTCGAATCCGTAGGTCCAGTTGTCAACGAATTCTTTATCCCACAGGCCCTCTTTGATGATGACATTAATCATCGCCAGCGCCAGGGCGGCGTCCGTTCCCGGCCTGATTTGCAGCCAGAGGGTAGCCCTGGAAGATAACGCCGTCTCCCGGGGGTCGATTACGATAAGGTTTTTCACATAACGCAGCGAGTTCATGTACCACACGGCCATTTCGCCGTCGGCACTGCTGATTTCCAGCTGCTTGGCCCAGGATATCTGCGTCTTGGGGAACTCTCCGCCCCAGCCATGATAATCGCAGTAGAGACGGCCGTAGCCGGTGACCAGCCCGTAAAGGCCCAGCCGCGGGCTGTGGCAGATATAGCCGGGGGTGATGATATTCGCCGTGCCGATAGAGCGGGCGAACCGGTGGGTGTACTCGTTATAGCCGCGCCCGGTCCCCTGTGACACGGCGACGGAAGATTTTCCGTGCTTTGCCTGGCTTTCCTTCATTTTTAGCGCGACAGTATCCATGGCTTCATCCCAGCTGATGCGCTGCCATTTACCCTCGCCCCTTTCGCCCGTCCTTTTCAGGGGGTATTTCAGGCGGTCGGGGTGGTTGACGTGCTGGATGCTGGAAAGCCCTTTGGCGCACATCGTGCCGCGGGTCGGCGTGTCCGGGTTGCCCTCGATGTGGGTAATGACCCCGTCTCTGACGGTGACCATGACACCGCAGCCGCCGTGGCAGCTTTTACAGGTGGTTTTGACTATCTTTTCAACGCTCATGTGTTATCTTTCTATACGATTATTAGTGCCATAGAGTGAGTAGAATCGGACTGTAATGAAAGCGCCGGACGCTAACTGGCTTTAGCGACCAGCGGTTTATAGGCGCCGGCCTTGAGCACGCAGTACCGCAGGGCCAGTCCGCCGACAATTTCACAAACTACGCCCGAAACGAGTAGGATTGAGGGGACATCGACGACTAAACCCGTTATGGCGATAGCCAGCGGTATCACGATGCCCAGCAGAACAATCCCTACCCAAAAAACCGGAGCGTTCTGCCCGTGGATTTGTTCCAGTACCGATTGTTTCCCGACGGACTCCCGCAGAGAGGCACGCCAGAGGTATACGACGATAAGTAAGGCGTTGATAGCCAGCAGCCAGCGACTCCCGGTTTCGGCCGCGGCAAGTTTGACATCGCCGCCGTTCAACGCTATCACCACCGCCAGTCCGAAGCCGCCCAGTATACCGCAGGCTACGAATAATACCGGGAGCAGCGTCGAATTCCAGAAAGGTACTCCTTTGACGTTCATCAGGATGATGCCGGTATAAACGGTGATGCCGAAAGCCATTATTCCCGCCAGCGCTTTAAAAGTTATCTCGGCTGCAGAACCGGGTAGCCAGTGGGAAAGGATAAGCTGTATCGCCCCGAATCCCGCGAACAGCATCACGAAGACAAAGCCCCTGGCCAGCCATGATGCATGCGGTCTGGTGATGATTCGCCAGGCACGCAGCGGTTTACCCAGGTATATCAGATGAGTACCGCCCTTGATAACGGCAATAATCAGCCAGCTGACGAACATGCCCCACAGGCTGTTAAAATAAAGCGATACCAGGTAGAGTCCCCCGCCCAGACCGCCGGCATAAAAGGCAATCCAGAGGAATATGCCGCGCCGGTCTATCCACTCCGTCTGACGGGTGTAGTTTACCATCCATTCGTGGACCTGCATATTATCTCTCCGCTCCGGAAACTACCGATTCCCGTTTTTCTTCATCGCTAGCCGGTGGTGTATCGGTATAACCGATTTTATTATCAATGAAGTAGACCGAGGGGTCGGTATCGTATTCGGGATGCAGTTGAAATGCCTTTTTCTCTTTTATCAGCCCGGACACCTCACTGTCCGGGTCATCCAGGTCACCGAAGGTCAATGCCTGCGCGGGGCAGGTATTAACGCAGGCGGGGGTGGCTTCGCGGTCAACACCGGGTTTAAGCCCCCTTGCCAGCCCGTCATCGATACGTTCGGCGCAGAAGTTGCATTTTTCCGTTGTACCGACCTGATGCGAGTACAACTCCTTGCCGGCTTTCTCAAAGTCGGTTGTGACTCTGCCCGGGAAAAAGCCTTTGTCTTTATCTTTGGAAAGGAATGTCCGGTTCTGGTAGGGACAGGAAATAATGCAGTACCGGCAGCCGACACACTTGTCCTGGTCTATGGCTATAATACCGTCGGGTCGTTGATAAGTGGCCCCGGTAGGGCATACCTCAATGCACGGCGCGTTCTGGCACTGGTTACACCGCACCGAGTAGGTTGACACCTCCGGATTGTCAGTGCCGGTCTCCAGCGCCACCAGCCTCGGCCAGGACATTCCAATCGGCAGGAAGTGCTCGATTCTACAGGCGGCCAGGCAGGCGTAGCAACGCACGCATTTTGATAAATCGACAACCATTCCCCATCTCATTAAAACACCTCATTTACAGAATACCATATTGCACAGACATTGTCAATAAAATATTGCAAAACCGTAGAATATATATAAATTAATGTTATAATGAGTTGTTCAGATGCTGATATGATATGTATAACGTAAATCACATAGTAACTTAAGTTACACTGATATTTAAATTACATATATTCCTCTCTCCTGGCCTTTCATTATTATTTTTACTAAATACGCAAGAGTGTTATAATGTGACCGTTTAATGTGCAGGAGGAGAAGATGAGTGATAATACACGAGCTATCGTGAGTACTAAATCAGGGAAAGTCGAAGGACAGTATCGGGAAGGTCTTTATGTTTTTAAGGGAATCCCTTACGCCGTACCGACTGTCGGCGATTTACGCTGGATGCCGCCGCAACCCGTTAAGCTATGGAGTGGTACATACCCGGCTAAGGAATACGGGAATATTGCTCCACAGAATGCCATGCCCATTCCAATGCCGGGAATGCCGGGTTTTAAGGAACCCCAGGACGAAGACTGCCTGTTTCTTAATATCTGGACGCCCGGACTTGATGATGCTAAACGTCCCGTCATGTTCTATATCCACGGCGGGGCTTTTATTATCGGGGCTGGTAGTGAGGCGGTACTGGAGGGTGGCAAACTGGCTAAACGCGGCGATATCGTCCTTGTCAGTATCAACTATCGCCTGGGGGCGTTAGGATTTATAA
>CAYNDI010000226.1:0-3816 GCA_964395955.1 uncultured Dehalococcoidaceae bacterium | reverse complement strand
ATCTAGGCTTACTTTCATGATTGTAACGTGAGGTGGTTCATATTTATTATGCCGGAATTGACCTTGGCTCAACCATGACCAAGGTGGTGATTATCGACCAAGACGAGGCAATTTGCTCCAGTGTCATAAAACATACCGGTGCCGAGCATCGGCGCCTGGCCAACAAAGTCATGGAAGAGGCACTGCAACAAGCCGGCCTGGCTTTCGATGACATTTCTTACGTGGTAGCCACCGGCTATGGCAGGATAGCCGTACCTTTTGCTGACCGCCAGATTACGGAATTGACATGCCACTCCAGAGGAGTGTTCAGTTTCTTCCCCAACGCCAGACTGGTTATCGACATCGGTGGTCAAGATTCTAAAGGACTAAAAATCAACGGCGGCAAGCTGGTTGATTTTACCATGAGCGATAAATGCGCTGCAGGCACCGGCAGATACCTGGAGTTCATCGCGAATACCCTCGGCCTTAAACTAGATGACCTGGACGAAATTTCTTTAAAGTCCACCAACAAGGTCTCGATTAGTAGCACCTGCACCGTTTTTGCCCAGCAGGAAGTGGTATCTCATTTATCCCAGGGAGTGCCTCTGGAAGACATCCTGGCCGGGATTCATGATGCCATCGCCAGCCGGGTGGCCAAGATGGTGGAGAGGCTGAAAGTGGAGCCTGATGTGCTCTTTACAGGGGGTGTAGCCAAAAATATCGGTGTCGTTAAAGCTCTGGAGAAAAACCTGGGTTGTGAGGTCTTTGTACCCGAGGAACCGCTGCTAAGCGGGGCAATTGGAGCCGCCCTTTTAGCTAGAGAAATAATAATGAAAGCCATGAGCCGAGGCGAGACAATCCCGAAGGGAAAGCGTCATCTGGACGAGGCTACATTCTTCAAATAGGAGAAATTCTCTTGACATGGTTTATGGGGATTGATATAGGCTCAAGAACGAGCAAAGGCGTTATCACTAAGGACGGTAATCTGGAATCCTACCATATTCTTGCTTCCGGGGTTAATTACCGGGCGGCGGCTGAGAAATTAAGAGAAGAGCTTTTTTTAAAGGCAAGCCTATGCACCGAGGACATTACCCGAACCATAACCACTGGCCATGGATCAGGTATCATCACTTTCAGTGATCAACATATAGCTGATATACAATGCTGCGCCAGGGGAATCAACCGCATCTTTCCTTCAGTCAGGAAGGTTATCGATGTGCAAGGTCAATCAAGTCAGGTAATCCAGGTCGATAAAGGTGGTCAGATTACAGGCTTCGCCGTCAGCGAGGCCTGTGCTGGTGGCAGCGGGTGTTTTATCGAAGTCATCGCCAATGTGTTGCAACTAGAGCTTAAGGATATCGGTACTCTCTCTCTTAACGCGAAAAACCCTGTTACCTTCACGACGGCGTGCGCCGTTTTCGGTGAATCCGAGACCATCTCCAGAGTCGCCGAGGGCATTCCCGAGGAAGATATCCTTGCCGGAATGCATAAGGCGCTGGCAGGCAAGATATTTGCCCTCATCGACAGAGTTGGGTTGAAGAAGCCATGCGCCATCAGCGGTGGGGGCGGTCTTAATATTGGACTGATCAAGATGATAGAGAATATGGGAGTACGGTTACTAGTGCCCCCTAAACCTCAAATCGTTAATGCCTTAGGAGCAGCCATAATAGCTGAGGAACAGATTATTTGATTTAAATATTTCTGGCAGTATCCGCTACTATCTTCCATGGAATCCCGTGTTATACGATGGGACGTGTTAATGACAGAATAAGGAGTAAGTAGATGAACAACAAAGAATTCTCACCTAAGGCAGAGCCAGATGTGATCAACGTTAAACGATCCGCATCTCCCAGTGGAGCCGGGTGTACCCAGGCCTTGATAACCGGCTTAACTTCTCTTCAGGGCAATATGACCGGACAGTGCGTGGACGGCTCGGCAGGCATGTGGCCAGGCTTCATCAAGTTTGAAAATCCGGCTAAAGGTAACCGATACCTGATTGTCGGCGGAGCGGCAGAAGAGATATTTCCGCTGTTAAATGAAAAAGGCGTCGCCTGTTCCCAGGGTTTGCGTATTACCAAATATCCACCACCTTCTCCAGGAAACCCCGGATTTGTCTCTAGCGGGGAGATGATGAGGACGTGCAATAGTGCTGATGAATACGTAAAAATGTGGACGGAAAATTATATGAGGCACGGGGCACCCTGGGGAGGCAGGTGTAACCTGGTGGTTGACCCCAAAGTTGGCTACTGCCTGGAAGGCGCTAATTTCGTGTACGATGACCCGGCGAATCACACTGTCCATGGCCCAATGTACGATCAGGTTTTTGCATCTGCGAACTTCTATATCTCCAAGAAACTTAAAATGATTGCCGAAGCAGGAATTGGAGCGGGTTACAACCGGGCCAAGCGGTTATGGCAGATGTTAATTGACCGGCAATATGATACCACTGTAATGCAGCCAAGGTTAGGTGGTATTTCATTATCCTATTTTATGAAATGCTTAAGAGACCACGGTAACGTTAAACCCGAAGACGGAAGGTTGAGCTCCTATATCGCGGAGGAAAGAGGCGATAGCGCCCTGTGTTGTCATGGCTTATGGGAATACACATCCAATGCCTTTATAGGTATCGCCAGACCTGACCATACCGATCTATTCAGTTGTGAATGGATGACATCTAGCCAGCCATGTATCTCCCCATTTCTGCCCATTTATATCGGTGTTAATAAGATACCTGAAGCCCTAGGCACCACCAGAGCTTACGAGCTTTTTGAAAAGTTGCGGTTTGCCGTTGAATACCACCCGGAATACCGGGAGGAGATTACCCGATACTGGTCGGTCTTCGAGATTCAGGCCATTGAGGAAAGCTACCTGTTAGAGAAAGAAGCCACTGGTTTAGTCGATAAAGGGCAAGCTGCTGAGGCTAGGGAAATGCTGACGGTATTTATCCAGAGAAAGTGCGACGAGTCTATGACGGCTTGTGAGAAAATGCTGGAGTTTCTTAGCGGTCTACCGTTTCTCGGTAAAGGGACTAAAACAAACCTAGAATAAATCCAGCATTTTAAAAGAGGAATACACATAACTAAAGCCTGTTTTTATTTGCTTAATTTCGTTCCAGGCTGATGTCTTTTATCCTTTTTACAAGGGTTTTATTACACTAACAAGTTCCGCTGTAGAACCCATCGTGAAATTGATGTACTCACCGGAAGTAATATCAAGCCCGAACGTTTTACCGTTCGACTTCATTTCTTTTAAATTGATTAAAACCAGACCATAGGTCGGCATTATTTTTTCCCGCCAGCTAAATAGATAAATATCAGGTGCAATCTTGAAATAATCGCAGATTTCAGTGTCGGCTAATCCTGCTTCAGCACCTACCAGGCAATGCCAAGTATAAAATCGCTCATTGAGATAGATGTGTTCATACACACGATTATGGCTGTAAGTGAATTTAATTCTTTTTCCGAGGAGGTCTGAAGTTCTCTCATGGACCAATATCGGTTCATCGGGTGAAGAAGGATTTATCAATGCGTGTTGAATTTCTACCTTAATTGTACTCAGGTCTACGTCTTTCCCCAACCTCTCTAGGAAGCTATATTTAATTTTCTTTCTATCAGGAATTGTTGCAGTGAGTACCGTTGCCTTTCTGGTATTCAAATCGAGAGCCATTGAGAAAGAAACATTAGTATTGGTATTATTGACAAAATCAACGAAATATATATCTGGGGCTATGCGAATGGCCTCATATGTTTCAGTTTTAGAAGGTCCTTTGTCAAGACCTTCATTAACTCCCCATGCGAGAGATTTTGCATTATAAAATCTACATTTTATTACCTGATT
>CAYNDI010000225.1:0-3826 GCA_964395955.1 uncultured Dehalococcoidaceae bacterium | reverse complement strand
CAAGCAACTGGCCGAACTGATTCAGGAAGATAAACCGGTGCCGGAATGGACTTCACTGGTAGAGATACAGTCCGGCGATACCAGACCGCCTTTGTTTTTCGTCCACGCCGCCGGCGGTAATCTATTGATTTACCGGGATTTAATCCGCCACCTGGGGACGGAGCAACCGGTTTACGGTCTGCAGGCCCAGGGGCTCGACGGTAAGCAACCTGTTCTAAACAGGGTCGAGGATATGGCCGCCCAATACGTACAGGAGATACAATCTGTCTATCCCGACGGCCCGTATATGCTCGGGGGATACTGCATGGGAGGCTCGGTGGCATTTGAAATGGCCCAGCAGCTCCACGCCCGGGGTAAAGAGGTCGCCCTGCTGGCTATGATGGAAACCTATAATTTCTCAAACCAGCCCATGGCGACTTTCGATAGAATAACCTATCGATTCCAGCAGGTCGAGTTTCACCTGCGCAACCTTTTACTAACCGACAGGAAAATGATATTTTTCAAGGAAAAACTCAAAGTAGCCTGGAGCCGTAAAGACATCGTCTTCGGGTCAATATCAGCCAAACTCGGTCTCGGACCGAAGACAGGCAACGGACGTTATGCATTACTATCCAGTATCTGGTCAGCCTGTGACCTGGCCGCGGTGAACTACGTGCCGCAGGCATACCCGGGGCGGATGACGTTGTTCCGACCGGTGAAAGAATACGCCTGTTTCAGCGGCCCCAAACTGGGGTGGGAGGCAATTTCCACCGGAGAACTGGAGAACCATGAGCTGCCGGTATACCCCCGGGGAATGCTGGTAGAACCATTCGTAGGGATGCTGGCGGAAGAACTAAAGGTCTGCATCCAGAAGGCTTTAAAACCACAAGAATCAGGAGTAACCGCATAAAGATATACAGACATTTAGGTCATGTAACCGGAAACGGGGAGATGACTTTCAGGAGGTTTATACACTGATATGGCCAAGTTATTTAACAGATTATATCGCTTATACAGTTTTTCCTACTGTATTCTATTTATCCTGAACCGCGCTGGCAGGGAATACGGGATAGGGCCCGTAAAAAAACTACTACTCACCATAAAAGTCCTGCGAAACCATCGAAAATACAATCCGCTATCTACCTGGCAGCAGCACCTGCTGCTCGTCGAAGAAATTTTAAGCGTACCTAAATCCGTCAAAGGCGATGTGGTGGAGTGCGGCTGCTTCGACGGTTCCACCACGGTCTCCATGTCCCTGGCCTGCGCTATGACGAACCGGAGGCTGTTCGTCTGTGATTCTTTCGAAGGAATTCCCGAACCGAAGGCCGATGAGAAATTTGTAATCCACGGCGCCTCGGTAGACTATTATATATGGGAAGAGGGAGAATTCAGGAGTCACGGCGGTCTTGATTTAGTTAAAAAGAACGTGGAGAAATCGGGCGATATCAATGCCTGTGTATTCGTCAAAGGCTACTTTAGTGACACCTTAAAAGACCTCGATACAGACTCAATCGTGCTCATTTTCGAGGACGCCGACCTGGTAAGCTCGGTAAAGGACTGTATACAACACCTCTGGCCGAAGCTGCAGATGGACTGTAAATTCTACTGTCACGAGCCCTGGTCCATCGATGTGGTATCACTATTCTACAATAAAGACTGGTGGCAAGAAAATGTAGACAATACTCCCCCCGGTTTCTTCGGCTCGGGGCGGGGCGTGATGGTCGGTTTACGTTATTATCCGGGCATCGGCTATGCCACGAAATTCGACGTGGAGAGAATCAAGCAGGAAGGTAATAAAATAGTCCACGCCGGTTCCCGGGGTTTCGAAGACCTGTAATCGGATGATGAATAGCAAAGGTTATTCTAACCAATATGAAATAAAATTTATACCTGTTTCTTCCCTTATTGTAATATTGTATTAACATATGAAACTAGGATTCTTATCTAAATCAAGAGGCATCACAAATCTGGCCTTCAGAATTTTTACCGTTCTATGCCGTTTCGGTATTTCCTCGAAGAGGTTTGAAAGACGCTTGAAGAAATACTACGAGATAACTCGCAAGGCAGGCTATACTCCAACCTTTGCTATAACCGCGGTAGTCCTGGAAAGGCATCCCGACTATATCAAGGAATTGTGCCGTAATGGAGTCGAGTTTGCCGTACACGGTTATGTACACATCGACTACAAAATGCTTGTCGGAGATAAAAAGGAACACCACTTTAGAAAAGCGATAGAAATTTTCAACAAATGCGAGATACCGTTTGTAGGTTTTCGGGCCCCTTTTCTCCGCGTAAACAAAGAGACAACGCCGATATTAAGCAAGCTGGGTTTTCTATACCACAGCAGCCGTGTATTATTCTGGCCGGTAATCGATACGAGCAATTTTTCGGATTATGCCCGAGATAACTACGACCGCCTGCTGGAATTCTGCACACCCCTGGATGCCGATAGGTACCTATCTTTACCCAAGAAAGAAAACGGCCTGATTGAAATTCCGGTTTCACTGCCGGATGACGAAACGATTATCGAACGGTTAGGTATCACCGATGAAATGAAAATCTGTGAAATCTGGCTGGAGATACTGCGCAAGATATACAGCACCGGTGAGTTATTTATCCTGTCGCTACATCCAGAACGAATTAACTACTGCGAGACCGCTTTGCTGGAAATACTGCGAAAAGCCAAGGAACTCAAACCACAATTATGGGTGGCTACTCTAAAAGAAATCGCCGAGTGGTGGAAAGAAAAGATGGACTTTAATTTTGAAGTGAAGTCCCTGGACGAAGGTAAATATCAGGTCCAGGCATCATGCTCCGACAGAGCGACGGTGCTGGTAAGAAACGTCAAGGTAGATGTACCGGCACACGAATGGATGGACGGGTATACGTCCATCGATGAGCGAAATTTCATACTGGAAAGCGAAAAACGCCCGGTTATCGGTGTGGGAGCCGACTCTTCTCCGTCGGCGATCGCCTTTCTGAAGAGCGAGGGCTATATCGTTGAAGAGGGCGGGAATCCCGATGAATACGGGATTTACCTCGATAATCTCGAACAATTCAGTGACATCGATGAAAAGCCTCTTTCACAGAAAATCGAAGCCATCAATGCTCCTTTAATCAGGTACTGGAGATGGCCGGACAAGTCCAGGAGCGCTTTATCCGTAACCGGGGATATCGATTCAATAACACTCTCCGATTTCGTCTTGAGAATCTTCGAAAACTGGCGCAAAATGCGTCTCTAAGACTATCCTGATTCAGACATGCCGCAACGCCGTAATACCAGGGAGACAGGACTTGGAATTTTCAGACCTGGTAAGAAAAAGACGAAGTATCAGAAGATATCAGTCCACTCCGATAGCCGAGGCTGATATCAAGGCTGTTTTAGAAGCGGCGCGCCTGGCTCCTTCCTGGGGGAATCGCCAGTGCTGGCGTTACATCGTCGTCACCGACCCTACCGTTAAAGAGAAACTTACCGCAGCAGCCAACCAGAAATGGCTCATCGACGCACCGGTTATTATTGTAGCCTGCGCCGACCCGGATGCCTCCGGCCATAAGCCCGGCCTGGACTACTTTATGCTGGACACGGGGATTTCCTTTGAACACCTGGTGCTGGCGGCTACCGAACGAGGCCTGGGCACCTGCTGGATAGGTGCCTTCGATGAAGACCAGGCTAAAGAAGCCCTGGGAGTGCCCGACGGCATACGCGTCGTGGCCTTTACTCCTTTAGGGTTTCCCGCCGAGGAAAAAGGAGAGGTATCCGGGCGGAAATCTCTCCGGGAAATCTGTTTTCGTGAGAAATACAGCACGGTGGAAATCAACGGTCGACGAAGAACCACCATTACCAATA
>CAYNDI010000224.1:0-3859 GCA_964395955.1 uncultured Dehalococcoidaceae bacterium | reverse complement strand
CCGGAACACGGAGCTTCCGGTACCGGCAATCTGTTAGACCATACCATCAGAAATATCAATCTCGACTGGGAAACGATGGACGGCGCTACGGGCTACGAGTGGGAATGCGGCTATGATGATGATTTCTCCACCATCCCCGGTGAATTCGGGGAGGTTACATCCGCCAGTTCCGTCCGCCTGCCCGCTTTGGAACCGGCCACCACCTACCACTGGCGCGTCAGGGTCAGCAGTCCGGCACTCAGTCCATGGTCGGAGAAACGGTCGTTTACGACAGTCATGGATACCGAAAGCATCACCCTCAAGCCGGAAAGCCCCGCGGTCGGCGCCAGCGGAGTACCGTTGCAGCCGGTCTTCCAGTGGACGGCAATACTCGGGGCGGAGGCCTACGAATTACTCGTGTACAGCGATGCCGAATTGAATGACACGATAATCGCCATGACAGACGGATACGCCATTCCAGGGAATGTCTGGCAGTGCGATGTCAGCCTGGAATACGCCACGACTTACTTCTGGAAGGTCAGGGCTATCAACGCCAGCACGTACAGCGCCTGGAGCACCACCGGCGTCTTCACCACGGAAACTTCCCCGGATGAAACGGTAACTTCGGAACAGCAATCCAACCATGAAGTGCCGATGGCACCTGAAGTTACCGGTACGATAGCGTCTCTGACAGCTAATCCCGATCAGTCGACACTGGTTCCGCCATCACCGCCGCCGGCGTCAGACCTGAACGGCATCGGTATACCTTCGCTCAGCCAGTCGTCGAGTCTGCCCATGTATATTATTTACCTCATCGGTGGTCTGCTGGCGACAATCATCCTGTCGCTGGTCGTCATCCTGGCGATTGTCCTCAAGTTAAAACGCATCACGTAAGACCATACCGGACGGCACCCTCAAGGTTAGCCACATCCGTTCCCGGTCAATTTTTCTACTCACCCCCTTTATCCCCCTCTCGAACAGGTTTATTATATTCACTCGTATTAAGTTTTGTTCAAGAGGGGGAAGAAAAGTAAGAGGGGCGAATCCCCTCTTAGACACCCCTGTAATATTTATCAGGGGAGAGTATATGAGAGGGGGCTTCACCCCCTCTCGCTGCGCACTCCCCTGTCTGGCGTGGGGACAATACTCCGGGAGAAGCAGAAGAAGTAACCGGGCGGCCAGGGTGGGAATTCTTCGGCAGGCTCAGAACGAGTGGTGGGAGGGGCGGGATATATTACGGGATAAGCCGCAGACGACGCGAGGGCGGCCAGGGTGGGAATAGATATTATAAAAAGGGGTATAGGGGATTATTACTTACTACTGAAATACCGCCTGAGTTTCTTTAAGACGCGTTTCTTGACACTATCCTTCTAACTGAGATATTCTTTACTTAAATATGATTCCGGAGGTATACATTAATGGCTGAGACATCGACGGGGCTGAAAGAAAACGTGGCCGGGGTGCTGTGTTACGTTCTGGCATGGGTCACCGGGATTGTGTTTTTAATACTCGAACCCAATAATAAAACGATAAGATTCCACGCTTTTCAATCGATTCTCGTTTTCGGCGTGTTGACGGTAGCCCTGATGCTGCTTTCATGGATACCCGTTATAGGAGTTTTCTTCTTAGGAGTACTCTGGGCAATATGGTTCATCTTGTGGATAGCATTGATGGTCATGGCGGCGCAGGATAAGAAGTACAAGCTCCCCTGGGCGGGCGACCTGGCGGAAAAGTGGGCGGGCTAACCGGCTGAGGGGATATACATCAGCGCCGACTATTACGATTGCCCGGGAGACGCGTACCAGACTCTACAACAGAAGAGTATTACGCTATCCATAAAGTCTACAGATAAGGAGAGTGACCTATGCCGCTGGTAACCATAAAAATAATGGAAGGCAGAACTACCGAACAGAAACGGGGGATGGTCAAAGACGTTACCGAAGCAATTGCGAAGAACACCGGGGCCCCGCCCGAGGCTGTAATGATAGACATAGTAGACCTGAAGCCGGAGAACGTCTCACAGGGCGGCAAGCTGTTCAGCGACGGCCGCTAGCTTTCCGGAGTGAAGTATGAAAGTACTCGGCATCATGGGCAGCCCCAGGGCCGGGGGCAATACCGACCTGCTGCTTGACGAAGCCCTGAAGGGGGCACAAAGCCGCGGGGCGGAGGTGGAAAAGCTAAGCGCGGATAAGCTCAAGATAGCGCCCTGCCGGGAGATTTACGCCTGCCTGAAGGACGGCAACTGCGCCATCCGGGATGATATGAAGGATGTTTACACCAAACTGCTCGAAGCGGATGCCGTCATCGTGGCTACACCGATGTTTTTCTATACCGTCAGCGCCCAGTTGATGCCGCTTATCAGCCGCTGCCAGGCGTTCTGGGCCAGGAGATATGTCCTGAAAAACCTGGACATACCCGAAAAAAAAGGCGCCTTTATTGCCGTGGGGGCGACGCGGGGGGCGAAATTATTCGACGGGCCGAGACTCACCATGAAATACTTTTTCCAGGCAATTAACGCCGAATATACGGATGAATTACTAATCAGAGGCGTCGATAAAAAAGGGGAGATTAAAGAACATCCCACCGCCCTGGCCGACGCCTACGCACTGGGCCAGAGACTGGCCGGTTAGCCGGCCTTGCGTTCGCCCTTGACGTTTATAGTGATATCCCGAAACGGGACGACATTGCCGGTGACGAGAACCGCCTGCCTAGCCATGCGCACCAGGCCGGAGCAGCAGGGGACCTCCATGTGCAGGACGGTCAGGCTCTTGATTCCCGATTGTTCCAGTATTTCGTTCAGTTTTTTCTGGTGGGCCTGAAAATCGTCCAGCTTGGGGCAGGCCACCAGCAAAGCGGTATTATCCCCGAGAAAGTCGCGGTGGAAACCGGCGTAGGCGAAAGGGACGCAGTCCGCCGCCAGAACGAGGTCGGTCCCTTTCAGGAACGGCGCCGCGGGCGGGACGAGAGTCAACTGTACCGGCCAGTGGGTAAGCCTCGATTCGGTGCCGGCTTCGGTCAGCACCGCAGCCGGAGCTGGTGTCTTCCCGGACTTTTCAAACTGCTGAACGTTAGAGGAAGAACAGCCGCAGGGAAGTGTATCTTTAGCCTCTTCTGCCTTTAAATGTTCCTCTGCCGCCGCCTCATCAAACCCCTCGGCTTCCCGTTCTTCGACGGTGATAGCATCCTGCGGGCACTTACCCAGACATGCACCGAGTCCGTCACAATAGGTCTCGCTGATTAGCTTTGCCTTGCCGTCGATAATCTTAAGGGCTCCTTCAGCGCAGGATATAATACACTCGCCGCAGCCGTTACACTTATCTTCATTAATTTTTACTATTTTCCTGATTGTCCTGGTTGTCATGTCAGACCTCTGAAAACGATATTACGTCCCTATTCCTTTGAGAGCGTTCCATCGCTCTTCCCCCAGGCACTCTCGGGCCGAGGGGCACCACTCGATACAGGAAGGCGTCTGCTCTTTATAGACATACTCCCCGCACTTTTTACACTTTATCCTGAGTTCATCGGAGAACATCTCAACTTCAGCACCGCATTTCGGGCATTTGTACATAGCTGCCCGCAGGTTTCTAATGTCCTGGCCGGGGCATTTGCTATCCATTGATATCACCTCCCGAATCTTACTGCGTTTCTATTCTTGATTATATTACACTAATGAGTATAACGTTCACTATGACTTTAGTCTCACGATTATTGAATGATACTTTTACCTCACCCCATTTTTTCTGGTGAACCTATCCCCCTGTGTCCCCCTTCCCTTGAGGATTGATGAAGGGAAGGGGGAGTATTCTATAAGAGGGGCTCCGCCCCTCTTATACGCCCCATTAACGGAGGGGGATGTACTCCGGGCTAAGCCGAAGATAGT
>CAYNDI010000223.1:0-3899 GCA_964395955.1 uncultured Dehalococcoidaceae bacterium | reverse complement strand
AATAGGTTAAGAGAATATCATGGATAAAAAACGTTTTATATCCGTTGCCCGGGGCGAGTTCCCCGCTGACCTGCTTTTGACTAATGCCCGTATCATCAATACCTTCAACGGCGAAATTGAAACGGGCAGCGTCGCGGTTTGCGGTGGCCGCGTGGCCGGTATCGGCGACTACAAGAAAGCGAAGGAAATAGTAGATTTAAAAGGTAAATATCTGGCCCCCGGCCTCATAAATGGCCATACCCACCTGGAAAGCTCCATGCTGGATGTCGGCCAGTACGCCCGCGCCGTCGTGCCCCGCGGTACCTCGGCCATCGTTACCGACCTACATGAAATCGCCAATGTCTGCGGTCTGGCGGGCATCCGGTACGTGCTGGACTGCGCCCGGCGTTTGCCCCTCGACCTCTTTTTAATGGCTCCCTCCTGCGTGCCGGCTACTCATCTGGAGACCTCCGGGGCGGCTCTCGGCCCCGAAGATATCAGGAAAATCCTGCGCTACCGCAGCTGTATCGGACTCGGCGAGGTGATGAACTACCCCGGCGTTCTCTCCGGTGATGCCGCCATGCTGGAAAAAATTGCATCGGCTCGGGGCAAAATCGTCGACGGCCACGCCCCCGGCCTTTCCGGCAAAGACCTTAACGCCTATATCGGCGCGGGCATCGGCTCCGACCACGAGTCGGTTACTCTTAAAGAGGCGGAAGAAAAGCTGCGACGGGGCATGTACGTTATGATTAGGGAAGGCTCCACGGAGAAGAACCTGGAAGCCCTGTTGCCCCTGGTAACGGATGATACCTGGCCGCGCTGTTTCTTCGTGGTGGACGACCGCCACGCCGGGGACATCCTCCACGACGGCGATATCGATGCCGTCGTACGCAAGGCAATCAGGCTGGGACTCAACCCAGTACGGGCGGTCCGGATGGCGACCATCAATACCGCCACCTATTTCCGGCTTGACGGTTTGGGGGCTATCGCTCCGGGCTATTTTGCCAGCCTTATTGTCCTCGATAGCCTTGACGATTTTAATATAGATATGGTCTTTCACCGCGGTCGCCTGGTGGCCCGGGGAGGCAAGCCCCTTTTCCCCGCCTACCGCCCCGCCGGTGACGGCCTGACTCACACGGTTAACGTGAAGACGTTTAGCGTGAGTGCCTTAAAGCTCCGGGCCAAAGGCAGCGAATATCCCGTAATCGAGGTTATCCCCGGCCAGATAATCACCCGGAAAAAGACGGTGAAAGTAAAGGTGGTTGATGGCTGCGTCGTGCCTGATGTCGACCGCGATATCCTGAAAGCGGTGGTGGTGGAAAGGCATAAGGCCACGGGCAATATCGGCCGTGGGCTGGTGACCGGCTTCGGTCTCAAGAAGGGTGCCCTGGCTTCCTCCATCGCCCACGATTCCCATAATATCGTCGCCGTTGGCGCCGATGACAGGGATATTTTCGCCGCTTTCAAAGAGATAGAAAAGTTGCAGGGCGGACTTGCGGTGGTAGAGGGGGGAAACGTTATCGCCAGCCTGGCCGCCCCGGTCGCCGGACTGCTTTCCCGCGAGCCGCTGGAAACTGTCGTCGCCGGACTTGAAAGGCTGGAGCGGGCGGCTAAAGACCTCGGCGCCAGCCTGCCCCAACCCTTCGCCGCCCTGTCGTTTTTAGCCCTGCCCGTCATCCCCGAGCTGCGTCTGACCGACCTCGGCCTGGTGGACGTTAATGCCTTCAAGTTGCTAGAATAGTGTTGTCTTATGAACCAGATACGTCATTCTAACATCGAGCCTGTCTTTGAGAACCGCTATGATGCCGGCCGCCAGCTTGCTGAGAAGATGTCTGAGTACGCCGGTAAATCGGTGGTGGTACTCGGTATCCCCAACGGCGGCGTTGCCGTCGCCCTCGGCGTCGCCCTGTCGTTAAGCGCTGAACTCGACCTCGTTATTTCGCGTAAAATTCCCCTCCCCCTTTCCCCTGAGGGCGGTTTCGGTTCGGTCACCGACGACGGCACTACTATTTTGGATGAAGAAATCATTAAAAAAGCCGGCCTGAGCCAGCAGCAGATAAGCTATCAGGTGAACAGGGTGAGGTCGGACATCCGTCACCGCAGCCTGCTCTATCATACGGACCGGCGGCCTCTTTCTATCTCCGGACGCACCGTAATCGTTATCGACGACGGCCTGGCTTCGGGCTATACCATGCGGGCGGCTATCGAGTCCCTGCGCCACCGCAATCCTGAAAAGGTTATCGCCGCTGTGCCGGTGGGCCCCGAACCTGTCGTACAGGCGTTACGCGAGGTGGCTGACAGGGTGGTTACCTGCGTTGTCAGTCAGGAGACACGGTTCTACGTTGCCGATTATTACCGCAACTGGCACGATATCACCGACGCCGAGGTGCTCCACTGTCTTAAGGAATGGCGCATGCGCCGCCACGGCCCCAGGATTGACTTACCGGAAAAGAAGCCGGAATCAATTTAGGTTGATACACCCGCGTTGACATCGGGGTTATATCGTTTACTATCAGGAAGGTTTTTCATAATATTTAAGGGTAGTCCAGTCTACCGTATTTGTCTCGTAAATGGCGAACGGCATGGTAATATAACCGCCATCGATTACCAGTTCGGTGCCGTTAACATAACTGGATTCGTCGGATGCCAGGTATAAAATCCCGTAGGCTATATCTTGCGGAGTCCCCATGCGTCTCAGCGGATTCGTGACGGATAACATCTTGACAGCGTGGTCCACACCCTGCTTATCTATTGCCTGCGCCAGTTTCCGGAAAAGCGGAGTCTCGATATTCCCGGGATGGACGGAGTTGAACCGGATTTGGTCCCCGGAATAGAGAATCGCGTCTGACTTTGTCATGGCGCGCATACCGCCCTTGGAAGCATCGTAAAACGGAACATCGGAGGCGACGATGCTGTATATTGACGCCACGTTGACGACGCTGCCGGGGCCGGTTTTCAGGATATACGGGACGGCATACTTGGTACAGAGGAACGTCCCTTTCAAATTTATATCCATAACATTATCGAAATTCTCGACGGTTGCTTTATGAGCCGGCCCCCCCATGCAGCCCACTCCCGCGTTATTAACCAGGATATGCAGTTTGCCGTACTTCTTATAGAACTCCGCAAAAGCTTTCTTTACTTCATTCTCTATCGCTATGTTCGCGTGCTCGAACATGGCTTCGCCTTTTGCCGCTTTAATTTCTTTGACTACTCTTTTCCCGTTCTCATCATCGATGTCCACAATGCCCACCGAAGCCCCTTCTTTGGCCAGGAGCTTGGCTGTCGCTTCTCCGATGCCGTTGCCGCCGCCGGTAACTATGGCCACTTTACCTTTGACTCTGTCCACTGTTTGCCTCCTCTATGATAATCCAGGTTCTTTTATTAAATTCCTTTTATTATACTCTACCCCCCTGTTCCCCATCCAGGCTCAGCACCTGCCGGGGAAGAAACAGGAATCAATATAGGTTCACTGTATATCTGGTAGGTCAAATGGTACTTGGGCGGTTGTACGTCTTTGAGTGCTTCCGAGGCCGGTCTGCCCCCCACCCCCCCGGGCGTTTTGGGTATTTCGTAAACGACCACTTCCACGGCGCGTTCCGGCACGCCTATATCCATCATGACGTTGGTAATTCCCCGTATCATCTTTTTTACCTGTCCCTCCCCCACCCCCTCCCAGAAGTCCACGTGAACGATAGGCATCTTTCACCTCCTGGCTGGATTTTGCTTTAGAATGCAGTGTTAAATATAGTCCTGTAAGGTGGAAAATTCAACCTGGAAAAATAGTCGCCTCCCCTTTCCCCCTCCCCCGTCGATTGTTATATATTCCCACCCTGCCGTCCCAGCACCAACAACTGCTTAGCCCTGTAAATAAGATCCATAAAAACCTGGTGTTGGGGGGAAAGGTGGCGGGCGTCTAT
>CAYNDI010000222.1:0-3919 GCA_964395955.1 uncultured Dehalococcoidaceae bacterium | reverse complement strand
TGAGCAATAAAGTCGACGAATATATCAATAAACAAGCATCACCGCAAAAAGAGATTTGCGAGAGTCTGAGAAAAGTCATCCTCAAGACTTTACCCGGCGCCAAAGAAGAAATGAAATGGGGAGTCCCCGCCTTTGCCGACGGCAGGTTTTATATCGTGGCTTTGAAAGACCACGTTAACCTGGGATTTTCCATTGAAGGACTGGCTAAAGAAGACCTGGCGCTTTTCGACGGCGGCGGCAAGACTATGAAGCACATTCAGGTGAAGACAATCGATAACATAAACGAAGAGAGAATCACTAAATTATTGAATCTGGTTTATAATAAAGCCAGAGAATAATAGTTGTTCCCATAAAATATCTCAATAAATCCAACACAAAGGAAGAGTGCTGAGGATGATGGGGGGATTCAGCCCGCCTGCCGGACTTCCGGAGTTTTTAGTATCGGAGTAGTTTTTTACCATGCCCAAATACCATATCTGGACTATCGGTTGCCAGATGAACAAAGCGGAATCGGAGAGGCTTTCCGCCCGCTTTGATGAGCTGGGTTTTACCGCTGCCGGGACCATCGGCGAGGCCGACCTTATCGTGCTTAATAGCTGCGTGGTGCGGCAGAGCGCCGAGAACCGCGTCATCAACAAACTGCACGAAATCCGGCGCCTTAAAAAGGAGAAGCCGGATATAATGCTGGCGCTGACCGGCTGCTTGGTCGATTCCGATGCTGCCGGGATGCAGAAGAACTACCCGTATATCGACCATTTTTTCAAAGCGGGGGACTATCCGCCCTGGCTGGAAAAGCCGGATACGCTTTCGCTGCCCCGCCATCCCTCTCCCAGCGTTTACGTCACTATCAGCCAGGGGTGCGATAACTTCTGCTCCTACTGCATCGTCCCCTACCGGCGCGGCCGCGAGAGGAGCCGTCCCATCGAGGAGATAGTCTGCGAGGCCGGGGAACTGGTGAGGCGGGGGGCTAAAGAGGTCGTTTTGCTCGGGCAGAACGTGGATTCCTACGGGCGCGACCTGCCGGAGAAGCCGGACCTGGCCGACCTGCTTGCCGAACTCAATGCCATCGATGGACTGGCGCGACTGCGCTTCCTGACCAACCACCCCAAGGACATGAGCCGGAAACTCATCGAGGCTATTGGCAGACTGGACAAAGTCTGCGAACAGGTAAGCCTCCCCGTACAGGCGGGCAGCGACGCCATCCTCCGGGCGATGAAACGCGGCTATACTATAGAGCAGTACCGCCGGCTCGTCACGCTGATACGGGAAATAATCCCCGGCGTCGCCATCAGCACCGATGTCATCGTCGGTTTCCCGACCGAAACGGATACCCGGTTCCGGCAGACCCTGGACTTGCTCTCCGAGATAAAGTTTGATACAGTGCATGTAGCCGCCTATTCAACCCGGCCGGGCACGGCGGCCACTGAGGAGCTGGTAGACGATGTGCCCCTCGACGAGAAAAAGGCGCGACTCGCTGAAGTCGAACGACTTCAGGAGAGGGTTCAGACCGAAATCAATGCCCGCCTGATGGGTGAGACGGTGGCAATACTGGTAGAAGGAAGGAACCGCGGTAAGTGGTACGGTCGCACACGTACCGACAAACTGGTATTTTTCAGCGGCGACCGTGATTACCCGGGGCAACTGGTCAATATCGTTATCGAGAAGACCAGCCCGTGGTCGCTGCAGGGTAAAATAGAAATTAAGTAACGGTATTCAGGAGGAAAGATGAAAATATCTTTAAAAATGGGACTGATAGCGGGGCTGCTCATTGCGGTTCTGGTGTTTTTCAGCGGGTGTGTGCCGTCGGGTGAGGGGGGTGAGACAGACCCAAACAGCACCTGGTACATGCTCGGTTTTCTGGTGGTCATCTTCGCTCTGTTCTACTTCGTCATGATACGGCCGCAGCGTAAACGCCAGAAGGAACACGATACAATGATGCAGGAACTGCAAAAAGGCGATAGAGTCATCACGGCCGGCGGCATCTACGGGACCATCGAAAATATCAGCGAGGACAGCGTCGTCATTAAAGTCGAAGGCGGGACCATCATGAGGGTCGCCCGGGGCAGCGTAGCCATGCGCCGGGATGATATGACTAAATGAAGTGAGTACGTACCAGCTAACGATAAAGCAGCTTGACAAAGTAATCGACCTCGCCCTGGCCGAGGATACTCCGCAGGGCGATATTACCAGCGAAGCGCTGATACCCACCGACCTTTCCAGCAAGGCCCTGCTGCTCGTTAAAGAAGCCGGCATCCTGGCCGGTATCGAGGTGGCCGAAAACGTCTTCCGGCGTGTCGACTCCCTGCTTCAGGTTGAAGTCCTGGTAAAAGACGGCAATGCCGTCAAACCCGGAGATATCGTCGGCACCATCAGCGGCAGCGTCATCAGCATCCTCAAGGCGGAACGCACCGCTCTAAATTTCCTGCAAAGGCTGAGCGGCATTGCCTCGTTAACGGCCCGGTACGTGGCAGAGACCCGCGGTACCAAAGCCAAAATCTACGATACCCGCAAGACAACCCCTGGCCTGCGTTCCCTGGAAAAATACGCGGTGAGGATGGGCGGCGGTCAAAACCACCGTCTTAACCTGAGCGACGCCGTTTTAATCAAGGACAACCACATCGCCGCGCTGCGGGCCACCGGTATAAACCTGGAAGACATCATTACCAGAGCCCGGCAGAACGTACCGGCGGGCGTCACTGTCGAAGCGGAAGTCACCAGCACCGCCGAAGCCAGGCAAGCCCTGAAAGCCGGGGCCGACATTATCATGCTGGATAACATGAGTATCGATGATATGCGGAAAGTAGTAGAGCTAGCAGCGGGGAGAGCCAGAATCGAGGCCTCCGGCGGTATTACCCTGGAAAACGTCCGCCAGGTAGCCATGACGGGGGTCGATATCATCTCCGTCGGCGCCCTCACCCATTCCTATCGGGCCTTGGACATCAGCCTCGAACTTGAAACGCCGGCGCTAAAGCTGCTTTAAGTCACGTTCAAGCTTTATTGAACTTTTCCCGGCTGTCCAGCATGATGGTTACCGGGCCGTCGTTGTGGATTTCCACCTGCATGTGCTCCTGGAAACGGCCGGTAGCCACCTTTAGTCCGCTTTCACGCGCCAAGCCGACGCAATACTCAAAGAGTTTTTCGGCCATTACGGGCGGCGCTGCCCGGTCAAAGCTGGGACGGCGTCCTTTACGGGCATCCGCCAGGAGGGTAAACTGGCTTACCAGAAGGAGTTCTCCTCCTATATCCAGAGCGGAAAGGTTGAACCTGTCCTGAGCATCGGTAAAAATGCGCAGATTGATGATTTTTTGTATCAGGTACTGCGCATCTTTTTCCTCATCGCCGTTGGCCACCCCGAGAAGGACTACCAGCCCCCGCCCGATACGCCCGACCTCCTCGTCGGCAACACTGACCGAGGCTTGACTGACCCGCTGCAGCAATGCTTTCACTTCGAACTCTGGCTTGCCTTGGTATCTCCTTTGCCGGAATCCTTGGGCTTTTCCTTGTCGGACGGCGGCGCCTCTCCCTTATCAGGAGGACGGTGGTCGGTAATGTAAAAACCGCTTCCTTTAAAGATAATCGGCGTGGGGTGAAAGACGCGCCGGGCTGTTTCCTTACACTTCGGGCATTCCGCCCGCGGCTCATCATGAAAGCCCTGCCTCACCTCAAAACGGTGCTGGCAGCGTTCGCATTCGTATTCGTAAATTGGCATGAAATATCACCTCGCACAAACTCAACCACCCTATATAATCTTACAATATAGGTGCTCATCAGGCAAGCTGGCGAAGCTGTGGTAACAGGGCATATTGTCGGGCAAGGCATTCCTCTGCTATACTTGACTGGTAAGCCCCCATCGTCTAGAGGCCTAGGACACCGGCCTTTCACGCCGGCAACAGCGGTTCGAATCCGCTTGGGGGTACTT
>CAYNDI010000221.1:0-3968 GCA_964395955.1 uncultured Dehalococcoidaceae bacterium | reverse complement strand
CGTTCTTTTATAATGGTGTATAAGTCCAGCAGGGTCTGGGTGGGGTGCTGGTGACCGCCGTCGCCGGCATTAATAACCGGGATTCCGGCATAGTCGGCCACCACTTTTGCCGCCCCTTCCCACGGGTGGCGGATGACAACAATATCTGCATAACTCCCGATAATTCTGGCGGTATCCGAGATGCTTTCGCCTTTAGCCAGGCTGCTGGCGCCGACATCCGAGGCGGTAATAACGCTGCCGCCGAGGCGGTGCATGGCGGCCTCGAACGATAACCGCGTCCGGGTACTCGGCTCGAAGAACAGGCTGGCCATTATTTTACCCTGGCACAGGCCGTACTGGTCTTTCATGTTCGCCGACATATCGTCGGCCAGGGAAAAGAGCGCCATTATCTCACCGTTGGAGAGATCATCCATAGTCACCAGGTTTTTATTTATCAGACTCATGGCAACACCTCCTGCACCGTATCATCGGGATTCCAGTCTGGCCTCCTGACTGCTGTCGGTTTTATTGTTGAGTCGGCTGACGATGGCCACCTCGTCCCGGCCATCGGTCTCGACCAGACGTACCCGGATATCTTCGTGGCGGGCGCTGGGTATGTTTTTACCGACGTAGTCAGCGCGGATGGGCATCTCGCGGTGACCGCGATCGATGAGCACCGCTAGCTGTATGGAACGCGGGCGCCCTAGGTTGATGAGAGCATCCATGGCGGCGCGGATGCTGCGGCCGGTATAAAGGACATCGTCAACGAGTACGACGGACTTGCCGTTGATATCCGAGGGGATTTCCGTACGCTCGATTTCATTCCTGGTCTCCGAGGGGTCAAGGTCGTCGCGGTAGAGGCTGAAATCGAGTGCGCCTGCGGCCAGACGGGAGTTCTCGTATTTTCCAATGCTTTCGGCCAGGCGTTGTGCCAGGGGGACGCCGCGCGTGTGCAGTCCCACCAGCATCAGGTGTTCGGTGGACTTGTTGCGTTCGATAATTTCGTGGGAGATGCGGGCGAGGGTACGCCGGATATCCTCGGCTGTCATGACTATTTTCTCAGGCATAATAAAACCTCCTGCACCGGCTGGCAGGAGGTTACAGTTACACGTATTCTTCTGGTCTCCCTTGCCAGCCTCACCGGACTGGAATTAAAGGTGCTGAATTGGCTCCTTTATCTGTGTTTTATTGATTATAGCAGAAAAGATGACTAGGGGCAAGGAGATTAGCGAGGTTTATACTTGATGAATTGTGGTAAACCTGAGACCTTCCCGTACATCAATGACCAGTCGTTTAACAGATAACGCTGGAATGCCTGTTTACCCGGTTCGTCGAAGGTCTCAACGCAATCCCGTATGATGGTCAGTTTGTAGCCGAGATGAAACGCCTCGCATATTGTGGCGTTCACACATCCGGTTGAATAAATACCGCTGATAATCAGATGCCCAATGCTCTTCTCCTTTAGGTATTTATGAAGCTGTCCCTGCGTGCTCGAAAAGGCGCTGTACATATTCTTTTCAAATATTTTCTCATGTTCCTCTGGTCGGACGTGATAGAAATTGTCACCTCCGGGTTTGATGCTGTAAAACTCGGCTTCGGGATTTTCATCATAAAACCTCACGATATTGGGATGTAAATATTTTTTTAACCAGAGACAGGATTTAATCCAGATAATTTCTCCCCTCTGGTGGGTCCGGTGGAATGCCACCAGCTTCTCTAGCGATGGGGCGATTTCTCTGACTTTTGAAAGTCGGAGATTGTACCGTGGGTTCTGGTATGTTTCAAAACAGGCGTTTTCTGTATAATCAATGACCAGTAATGCCTTATTCATTAAGAATTAATATAGAGCACCCCGCAGTGTAAGTCAATTAAAAATAAGCCTCTCTCTTCCCATCTTGCGCCGCCATGCTATAATACAATATAATTTTATCGGCATAGGAGTGTAGCTCAGTTGGTAGAGCAGCGGTCTCCAAAACCGCCGGTCAGGGGTTCGAGTCCTCTCACTCCTGCCATCCTTCTTCCGGCAGACTGTGCCGAGGTGGTGGAATAGGTAGACACGCCATCTTGAGGGGGTGGTGCGCGTAAGCGTGTGGGAGTTCAAATCTCCCCCTCGGCACCATATCCTGCCATATTTTTCATTGAGGAATAATCTGGGCATAAAATGAATCATTACGACTATATAGTGGTAGGGAGTGGCATCGGCGGGCTGTATACGGCGCTGCTGGCCCGGGAGCAGGGCAGCGTGCTGGTTATCACCAAGGGCAGCATCGACGACTGTAATACCAGATACGCCCAGGGTGGTATCGCCGCGGCTATCGGCAAGGACGATTCCCCGGACCTCCATTCGCAGGATACTATCAATGCCGGCTGTGGCCTCTCCAACGAGGAAGCGGTGAATATACTGGCTGAAGAGGCGTCGGTTCGCATCGCCGACCTGGTGGATTACCGGGTGCCGTTCGATACCCTCGACGGCGAGATTGCCCTGACCATGGAAGCGGCGCACAGCGTGCCCCGCGTCCTCCACGCCGGGGGCGACGCTACCGGCGAATATATTGAAGTGGCTCTGAGCCGGCAGGTGCGCTCCTCCGGTATTCAGGTGCTGGAAAATTTTCTGGCTACGGAAATACTGGTGGAGAAGGGTAAGGTTGCCGGTATCCGGGCGCTGGACTGCCGTACGGGTACCCTGGAAGAGTTCGAATGTGCGTTCCTGATACTGGCTACCGGCGGCGCCGGGCAGCTGTATAAATACAATACCAATTCGGATGTCGCTACCGGCGACGGCATCGCTCTGGCCTTCAGCGCCGGTGCCGAGATAGTCGATATGGAGTTTTTCCAGTTCCATCCCACCGCCCTGCGTATGTCCGGGGTCCCGCCGTTCCTGATATCCGAGGCTGTGAGGGGGGAAGGGGGAGTCCTGCGAAACGCCGATGGCGACCGTTTTATGGCCGAATATCATGAGAAGGAGGAACTGGCGCCGCGGGATGTCGTCGCCCGCAGCATCCTCAACGAGATGAAAAAGACCGGATCGGACAGGGTATTTTTAGATATCACCCACCTGCCGTCCCACACTGTCACCACGCGTTTCCCCCATATCTACCGTTTTTGTCTTGACCGCGGCCTTGATATTACTAAAGACATGATACCGGTGGCGCCGGCCGCCCATTATATGATTGGCGGCATTATGACGAACAGCTGGGGCGAGACCAATATTGCCGGACTGTTTGCCACCGGCGAGGTAGCCTGCACCGGAGTCCACGGAGCCAACCGCCTGGCCTCGAATTCACTGCTGGAAGCGATTGTTTTCAGTAAGCGGATAATAGAGAGGACCAGGAACAGGCCCAGGAAGAAATCCCGGGCAAACGATAAGACTAAAAACATGTATGCGTCACTCGGTCAGCGGCCGAACCAGAGAAACGTTCCCGCGCCCGGTCTGGCTATTCTCCAGCAGTTGCACTGGGACAAGGTCGGTATTATTCGCGATAAAGACGGCTTGAACCAGGCAGCCGGCTTTTTAGCTGCCTGGCAGCAGTCGCTGCGACCCCCCACCGACCAGCCATCCTACGAACTGAATAATCTTGTCCTGACCGGCCGTCTCCTGACGGAAGCCGCTTTAATCAGGGAAGAGAGCCGCGGCGCCCATTTCCGGTCGGATTTCCCGCAGACCTCCCCTAAGTGGCAGCGCCACATTATCTGGCGAAAGTAAATAGAGTCGTTCGCGGCGCCTGTCATTGCGAGCCCTTCCGCATAAGGACGAAGCAATCCGTGCCTTCTCCACCCCTCCCCCCTCGTTGTTATCTTTTCCCACCCGGGCCGCCCTCGTGTCATCTGCGGCTTAGCCCGTGGTCTTTGCCCCACCCATCGTCACCCTTTGAAAAAGGGGAATTAAGGGGGATTTTCTTCCTACCACCCGGGCCGCCCACGCATCATCAACTGCTTATCCCGTACACTTCGCGTATACCTAACAATAGGGGAGTGCGCAGCGAGAGGGG
>CAYNDI010000220.1:0-3995 GCA_964395955.1 uncultured Dehalococcoidaceae bacterium | reverse complement strand
GCTTTATCCAGCAAGGCTTTCCGGCGAGATATAGTTACCGAATTTTTCCTGGGCTTTAAGCAGGCGTTCACGCTGTTCGGCGAGCACGTGCCATACCTCGGATGACAAATCGGGGATATTTTCACGGTAGAAAGCTTCCACACGACTGAGTTTGGCCAGGTTTTCCTGGACGCGAATGGTGAATTGCTTGATATAGTCCTCTTTGGAATAATCCTTGTCCAGTACCTGACGAAAGAGCGGCTGCAAGTCCTCGTATTTCGGAATCCAGCCGGTGGGAGCCTCTATTGCTTCTACGTCATTGTTAATGCGCAGTTCCATCCACTTTACCCAGACATGCTTGTCCTGGTGGCCGTTCAAAAACTTCCCGGTTTTTAAATCCCTCAGGAAGTAATTCACCCCGAACACCGGCGGCACTTTATCCAGATTTTTCCCGAACTGCAGGTAGTTGTGGAGATACTGTCCCAGGGGAATGGAGATAAAGTCCTGGATACTCATGATGTTTATCTCCTGCTTGCCTTCAGCCTCGATGGTGGCGAAGGTCGTTTCCGTTTCCAGGGCCGCGCCATAGGCAACAACACCATGTTCCCAGTCGAATCCCTGCTGGACCGGCACGTAACTGCGGTAGTCACGGCCGCCGTATAAGATACCGCCCAGCTCGACGCCGGCGGTATTCTCCAGTTCAGGGTCGCAATTTGCCAGTACTTTAAGAGCCACGGTATAGCGGGCGTTCTTATGGGCGGGGGGCACTTTTTCACCCTTTTCGTCGGTCTTGCCTTCGAACCAGTCGCCGGTGAAGTTTTTACCGCTTTTGGGAAGCTCGACATCCATTCCCAGCCACCACGGCCTGGCGTCCTTGACCAGAATGTTGGTGAAGATAATCTCCCCCGGGTTGGTAAGTATCTCGTGGATAAGGGGGTCATCATCGGGATTGATGTCCTGAATAATACCGAAGATACCACACTCGATATTCACCGCCCGGCAGATACCATCGATATTACGGACGTAGCCGATGTCATCGGCCAGTATCGTTTCCCCCGGCAGCATGGCGGTAGAGGTCTTGCCGCAGGCGCTGGGGAAAGCACCGGCAAGATATGTCTTGCGCTTGTTCGGACCTTGAACGCCCATTATCATAAAATGCTCGGCCAGCCACCCTTCCTGATGGGCCTTGCGAATAGCCAGCCTGAGGGCCAGCTTCTTAAAACCTATGGAATTACCGGCATACTGGTTGTTGATGCTGTAGACAGTGTTCGTCGTGTAATCTATATAGATACGCTTCTTCTGATGATTAACACTCACCATATTTTCGTTTAGTTTACCCGCCGAATGCAGGGTATTGAAGAACTCCGTCCCCGGACCTGCCCGGCGGAAGGCATCGTAACCCTTCCGGTAGAGAAGGTCGACGCTGTGAGCTACGTACCAGGAATCGGTGCACTCCAAGCAATAAATGGTGAATTCGGAATCAGCCGGACCCAGTGTAAGAAAGCGTGCGATCATCGTACGCTCCTTCATCGAATCCTTACACAATCCTTGAACTTCGGTAAGTCCCTCTTCCCGTTCAATCTGATTGAGAGCATCGTTAAGAGTTTCCCCCCTCGGCACGAGGAGTTTGGTTACGGCGCGGTCACGTCCCTGGTCATGGGGGCCGTCAAAATGGAAGGTGTGCCCCGGATTCGCCAAAGCGGCGCTCTCTTCACCACTAACAATCGCCATGTTCCTGATATAGGCTACTTCATCAGGGGTATCGCTGCAGATGAAGATGGTATCCGGATTACACAGTTCAGACGACTCGTATATGGCCCTGTATACCTCAGGATTATCTATGGCGGATAACTTATCAAAGTCATCCTGGCTGGTTTTCGCCTGTAAAGCTGCAAGATAATTTTTCAAAATTACCTCCAATTATTCATATCCCTATAATATATACACCATCCCATATATAGCAATATTGATGGGGTAAAATCGAAGATGCGGCAATGCCTGAACTATTGTTTTTTCAGTCTAAGGCTAGATTCCGGCATCACGCACCAATTATAACACAATTAAAAAACTTAAAAAATAAAAAGTATCCACACCTGATGATAAAGCGTGAATACGAGGTCTTGAACCGCCGTCTTTTTAAGGATTAACTGATTACCGTCCATCCGGGCTTCCCAAAATATCATATTTTATGTATAATGTTTACCAGGGAGTCGTTATGGGTAAGTGGCTCGTTAGATTTGTTGAGGCGACAGTAATTACCGTCACTCTGGCGGCAGTGTGCCAGGAGCTGGAGAAGCCCCCGGAGGAAAGGCACTGGCACGGGAAACTGGGTTTTATCCCCTACGATTTCCGCCTGCCCAACGTCGAAAGATTCAAGGAATTCTGCTGGAACCCTGATAGAGACCGGATATTCACTCCGACGGGGTGGGGCATCGGCTGGACGATCAACTTTTACACCCTGCTGGAAAGAATGAGAATCATCGGGGAAATATACGTGACCGAGGACGAGTTCCTGATGCCGACGCAGTCACTGAAGAAGATACTGGAAAACCGCCCGGTACTGCCGTAGAGCGTTTATCCATCGTTAAACTTTATAAAAACTCCCCCCAAATCCCATCCCGGTGTCTTTTCACCAGCTTCACAGTTAAAAGCCGATTAGTCAAGTCTCCTCTGCTTCTGGCAAATACCCTGATATAATTACCCGTCAGGCCCGACCAGATACCTCCGGCCTTTTGTTCCCAGAGAACTTCTACGGTACTACCAAGAAACTGTCTTTGGTAATCCCCGGCGCTCTCTTTCGCTAAGGCCAGCATCTGCTGATTGCGTTCCTTTTTCACAGCATCAGATATCTGCTCCGGCATGTCCGCCGCGGCCGTATCCGGGCGGGGGGAGAATGGGAAAACATGGATGCGGGCGAACCGCATCTCCCGGCAAAATTCCAGGGTTTCCCGGAATTCTGCTTCGGTCTCGCCGGGAAAGCCGACGATGACATCCGTTGTAATAGCCGCATCCGGCACCGATTCCCGGATAAGGCCTACCGCCCGGCGGTACTCTGCCGTATTATAACGACGTTTCATTCGCTTGAGCACGGCATCGCTGCCGCTCTGGAGAGACAGGTGGAAATGGGGGCACATACGCGGATTACGCCACAGCCCGATTAATCCTTCGGTAATCTCCATGGGCTGGAGCGAAGAAAGCCGGAGTCGTTTAATACCCGTCTCTTTAAGGATACGTTCCAGCAGTCCCGCCAGATTTATACCATCGCAGGAGTAAGTACCGATTTCGGTACCGGTCAGGACCACCTCTCTGTACCCGGCCGCCACCCGCTCCTTGACCTGAGCGATGACACGGTCGACCGGTACGCTTTCTTCGCGGGTACGCACGCAGGGCACGATGCAGTAGGCACAGTAGTTGCGGCAGCCGTCCTGTATCTTGAGAAAAGCGCGGGTACGGCAGCTATCTACTCCGGGACTCATGACAGTATCGGTCACCGCCGGGCTCAAACTATCTATATCTCCCAGCCGGGATACGAGGTCGGCTTTACTATCGTTGCCCAGCACAAGCTCAACCCCCTCGATCTTAGAAAGTTCCCCGGGGGCGCGTTGGGCGTAACACCCGATGGCCACTATACGCGCGGCGGGATTCCGCCGGTGCGCCAGACGCAGTAAATGCCGCGATTTACGGTCGGCAATATGCGTTACCGTACAGGTATTCAGGATATAGATGTCAGCCTTTTCTCCAGGCGATACCAGTCTGTAGCCGGCGGCCTCCAGCTGCCGGCCAAGGTCCTCTATCTCCGCCTGGTTCAGCTTGCAGCCGAGGCTGTCCAGGGCAACGGCAGGGCTTTCGGTTACTTTCTTCATTAATCGCCAGATATTTCCCGATGATTATGTAAAAATTATACCGTTCTCAGTCTGGCGGGGTCAAAAAGGTCTTTATTATTTGTTTATAGTTGATTTTTATACTCACCCCCTTTATCCCCCTCTCGAACAGGTTTATTCTTTTAGCTCGTTTTT
>CAYNDI010000219.1:0-4008 GCA_964395955.1 uncultured Dehalococcoidaceae bacterium | reverse complement strand
TGCTGACCAGGACGGACCGTAATGCCGAAAAGAAGCATCGGGGACTCAGCATGTTTATAGTCGATTTAAAGAGTCCCGGAATCACGATACGTCCGTTAATAACCTCGGGAGGACTGCGGACAAACGAGGTCTTTTACGAAGATGTCAAGGTACCCAGGGAGGACCTGGTCGGGGAGAAAAACGGCGGCTGGAAAGTCCTCATGAGCGCTCTCTACGGCGCTGTCGCCGGAGGTGGCATGGCCACCGGCACTAAAAACGTGATTAAAACTCTGGCGGAATATACTATCGAAGAGAAAGCGGATGATCCCGATGCTCAATGGATTCCGGATGCATTGGCGGATATCTATGTAAAGACCCGGGTAAGTGAAATTATGGGCACCCGGGCTACCGCCCTGGGACAACTCGGGGTTATGCCCCTCTATGGAGGCGGCGGTGCGGTATCGCGCTTACTCGGGGGTGACACCAGACGGCTTCTCTATAACACCGCCATGCAGATATTAGGACCCTACGGTCAGCTTCACAATGATTCTAAATATGCACCCCTGAAGGGTGAAATATTACACGAGTACATGGACGCGCCGCGCTTGACGATTGTCCACGGCAGCCAGGAAATCCAGAAAATGAACATTGCTACCAGGGGACTGGAACTGCCCAGGAGGTAGTATACGGAAAGGAGTCTTACAGTGGATCCCAGACTCTCTGAAGAACAGGAAATATTACAGAAATCGGCTCGTGACTTTCTTACCGAGAAATGCCCCAAATCCCTGGTCAGGGAAATGGAAAAGGACGAGAAGGGATATTCACCGGAGCTTTGGCAGGAGATGGCCGGTCTCGGCTGGATGGGACTGGTATTCCCGGAAAAGTACGGCGGCGGTGAGATGAGTTTCCTCGACCTGGCCGTACTCCTGGAGGAAATGGGACGGGTCCTTCTACAGGGTCCGTTTTTCTCCACGGTGCTTCTCGGGGGTTTGCCCATCCTGGATTTGGGAACCGATGCGCAGAAAGAAAAATACCTGCCGGATATAATCAACGGCAAAGCCATTTTTACCATGGCCATGACCGAGACCGACGGCAAGTATAAAGCCTCCTCAATAAAAACAAAAGCTATCGCGGATAGTGGCAATTATGTTATCAACGGCACCAAGCTCTTTGTCCCCGATGCTAATGTTGCCGATTTCTTTTTATGCGTTGCCAGGACCGATGATAAAGCTAAGAACCCTGAAGACGGCATTACCGTTTTCATAGTTGACGCCAGGAGCCCGGGCATCAGTAAAACCGTACTGGAGACTATCGCCAGAGACAAGCAGTGCGAGGTGGTTTTCAAAGACGTAAAAGTACCCGGGGGAAACATCCTCGGCAAGCTGAACCGGGGCTGGGGCGAAGTACAGAAAATAATCGAACGGGCAGCCATCGCCAAAAGCTGCGAGATGGTAGGTGGTATGCAGGTAGCACTGGATATGACGGTTGCCTATGTCAAAGAAAGAGTGCAGTTCGATGTCCCTGTCGGCTTTTTCCAGGCGGTACAGCACCACTGTGTCTATATGCTGGTAGAAACCGAAGGCTCCCGGGCGGCGGCTTACGAGGCAGCCTGGCGGGTAAGTACCGGGCGCCCCTACTCCAGTGAGGCCGCCATAACCAAGGCCTGGGCAAGCGATGCCTACCAGCGAGTGGTTGCATTAGGTACACAGGCACACGGAGGCGTGTCTATTATAGAAGACCACGATATGCCCCTGTACTTTCGACGTGCCAAAGCCGACGAACTCGCCTTTGGTGATGCCAGGTTCCATAGAAAAAAAGTCGCCCGGGAACTGGGATTCAAGGTAGCCTGAAAACCAAAAGTTAAGCTCAAACTTGATTTCTCGCCAAAGGCCTATTAAAATCGCATTACGACAAGGATTAATTATCTCCGGTGAAGGAGGGGGCTAATGGCAAAATTTATAGTACGGCCTTTCGGCGGGCCGGAAGCAGTAGACTGGGCGGAAAGAATCAACACCGCCCGCATGAGAGAAGAAAGGCTGGCTAAAGCCCAGGCTTCCCTGAAGAAACACGGCATAGCTGCCTGCCTGTTGATGCGCCCGGAAAACATGCGTTATGTCACCAGTACCAAGGCGGTAAATTTCATCGACCAGCTCAGGTATACCGTTGCTTTTGCCGAGCATGACCCCGTCGTTTACGAACTGCCGCCCGGCGCTCTCTTCGGGAAGTGCCCCTGGGTAAAGCCCGAAAACCTGAAAATGGCTGTAGTCTGGGCCGATGAAGCCTGCGGGCCTGACGCCACCTGGGAAAGGGCCCGGAAATTCGCTCAGTCCGTCAAACAGGATTTAAAAGAAAAAGGTCTGGAAAAAGAAAAGCTGGGCATCGATAAGCTCGATGAACCCGGTCAGCAGGCGTTAAGAGAGGCCGGTATTGAGACCGTCGACGTGATGACGCCCATGCTGGAGGCACGGGCGGTCAAGACAGAAGACGAAATATACTGCATGATGATGGCGGTCGCCATTTCCGAGGTAGGCTGGTACGCTCTGTACGAGGCGCTTAAGCCGGGAGTCATGGGACGGGACCTTATTGCCGTGGCCAACAAGGCTATGTACAGCGCCGGCGCCGAGGATGTCTGGGGAGTACTGGGAGGCGCCCGTAACACCGGGATAGTACAGGTGGGCGATGTCATCACCGTGGACTTTTGCCGTATTACCTACCTGGGATATAATACCTGCTACTACCGCAATATAATCGTCGGCCGCAAGCCCAACCAGAAAGAAATGGACATGCATAAAAGGAGCTACGAGCGGGTATATAACGTCATCGAAGCCATCAAGCCCGGGGCCACCACCGCCGATGCCGCTAAATACTGGCAGCCGGCCAAGGAGAAAGGCTACCCTACCGAAGAGTACGTGTGGTGCGAGTATTTAGCCCACGGTCTCGGCCTGTGGCTCTACGAATACCCGACGATTAATCGACTCTGGTCGTTCGACCACCCCATGACCATCGAAAAAGGTATGTGTATGGCTGTAGAAGCTATGGAATTTGACCCGGCGGTCGGCAGGACCAAGCTGGAAGAGATGCTTGTCGTGGGTGACGAAGGCGCTGAAATCATGACCAAGATGCCGGTTAAGGATATGATGGTATCGAATATCATCACTACCGCCTGACAGGCCTATAGAGGCATTATAGTTTGGTAATTGAAAGGAGGTACTCTCATGACAGTATCGAAAATACCCCGGAAGTGGGATGGGGAGGCCGATATTATTGTAGTAGGCGGCGGAAACGCCGGTTTGCCGGCCGCTATTACAGCTTATGACAAAGGAGCCAGGGTAATAGTTCTGGAGGCTTCGGGGGGCATGGCCAGCAGTCTGGCAATGATTGCCGGTGGTACGCCCTTTACCGGCACTGACTTGCAGAAAGCCGAGGGCATCGAAGATTCGCCTGACCAGATTTACAAGGAAGCCGTCAAGGTCAGTGGCGGCGACCCCGAGCTCTGGAGAGCGCTGGCAGACCGGCAGGAGGAAGTCTACGAATGGCTTAAATCCATAGGCGCCAAACCGGAACGGGTGCTGCTGGCCCCGGGACACCTCGTCAGGCGCTCGATAAAATTTGAAGGCCACGGACCGGCGCTCTGCAAAGTCCTCCGGGATACCGCTGCAAAGAAAAACATAGATATCCGTTATCATCATCGTGCTGAAAAACTTATCCAGGATCCCGATAGCGGACGCGTCATCGGCGTTGCCGCTGAGCACGATGGTAAAGTATTGAATTTCAAGGCCAAAAAAGCGGTCGTCCTGACAACCGGAGGTTTTAGTCAGAATCTGGGAATCGTCAAGGAGTTTGGACCGCACTATGCTGATCTAATTTCCACGGCGCCTAAAACCCATCAGGGTGACGGCCTGAAAATGGCGATGGCCATAGGAGCGGGGACGGATGGTCTGGGCCTGGCTGTATGTCCGTCCATGCCCGTAGGCGCCGAGACCCTTCAATTCGTGAATTCGGGTTTAATGGGTGGTATTACCGTGGACA
>CAYNDI010000218.1:0-4013 GCA_964395955.1 uncultured Dehalococcoidaceae bacterium | reverse complement strand
TGTACTACTCGGAATATACAGCGTCAATGATATTAGTTTTGTATCCATATAGTAGACTTGCTAACTCACCCCCTTTGTCCCCCTCTCGAACAGGTATATCAACAAAGTCTGTTATATCTTTTGTTCAAGAGGGTGAAATAGTTTGAGAGGGGGCTTTGCCCCCTCTCGCTGCGCACTCCCCCCTTTATGGGGTGGGGAATATTACTTAGAGATAAGCTGTGAATGACACTGGGCGGCCTGGGTGGGAAAAGATAACAAAGAAAGAATTCAAGTCTTCAACCTGATGGCCAATAACGGCGCAACCATTATGCCAAGTCCGGGGACAAGCCGCGGCAAGTTAGCTCCCCAGCTCTTTAGCCCGGTCGAAAGCGGCCTTGACGGCATCACTAACGATGCGATTCAGTCCGGCTTCCTCGAAGACCTTGAGAGCCCGCTCGGTGGTGCCGCCTTTTGACGTTACATTTTGTCTTAATTCGGCGGGGGGTTTACCGGATTTTTGTATTAGTTCCGCCGCGCCCGATATTGTCTGCAAGACCATCTCTTGCGCAGCCTCACGGGACAGGCCTAACTTTACCGCCGCATCTATCAAGGACTCGGCAAATAAGAAGACATAAGCCGGACCGCTACCGCTGACGGCGGTGACTATATCGAGGTATTTTTCATCATCGAAGTAAATTTCTTTACCCATGGCGTTGAGTATAGACCGCGACCTGTCTTTTTGGTCACGGGTTACATCAGCAGTGGCCGTCCAGCCGGAAAAGCCAAGGCCTATCTGGGCGGGGGTATTGGGCATGGTACGCACGATGCATTTATGGGCCAACCCACGAGAAATGGTATCTATTTTTATACCGGCAATAATTGAAAGAACAAGCTGGTCCGGTGAAAGTACTCCCTTTAAATCGGTCACGATTTCCGGCAGGTTCTGGGGCTTGACAGCCAGAATGACGATATCTTTACCGGCAACAGCTTCCCTATTGTGTTCTGTCACGGTTACGCCGTATTGCTTTCCCAGGTACTGGCGTCGCGTTTCGCTGATATCACTGACACTGATATCGGCAGATATAGCCAGCTTTTTTTCGAGCAAAGCGGCCAGAATCGCCTCGCCCATGTTGCCGCCGCCGATAAAGGCTATTTTTGTCTTTTTTATCTACCTCACCCCCTGTATCCCCCTCTCCTATCAAGGAGAGGGGGAGTCTTTTGTGAAGAGGGGCTTCGCCCCTCTTAGACACCCCTTTTATACTAGGCTACACCACCCTTGGGCCTCCCTTTTTCTTATCCCGGGGCTGTACTCATCTTAGACGTCCTACTTAGCCACGATGTTGACCAGTCTGCCGGGAACGAATATTATGTTAACTATTTGCTTGCCCTCAAGATAGGGCTTCACCTTTTCAGATTCGGCAGCCAGTTGCCTGGCTTCATCCTCGGTAATAGATACCGGCGCGGTTATCTTATCCCGCAGTTTGCCGTTGACCTGCACCACCAGAGTGAACTCCTCACTGGTCACCAGGGCTTTATCCCACTCCGGCCAGCTCCGGCTGTGAATGCTGTAGTCCTGCCCTGTTTTTTGCCATAATTCCTCGGTAATATGAGGGGCCGCGGGTGCCAGGAGCAACAGCAGCGTCTTTATGGATTCGCTCCAGACTGCTGCCGAAACACTACCGGACTCTTTGACCTTACCCAGGTGATTGGAAAACTCCATGAGCGCCGCTACCATTACGTTGAAACGAAGTCTCTCGATATCTTCCGTTACTCTCTTGATATTCTGGTGGGTCAACCGGTTAAGGTCATCATCACCGGATGTGTCTTTAGATACGTACCCATCCGTCGCCAGGTTCCAGACGCGGTTCAGCCAGCGGCCGATACCGCTGATACCGCTATCGTCCCAGTCGCCGCCCTGGTCCCAGGGCCCCAGGAACATAAGGTATACCCGGAAAATATCCGCCCCGAGATTGGCGATATATTCATCGGGATTGATGACATTGCCGCGAGACTTGCTTATCTTCATGTGATTTTTAAGGAGGATACCCTGGTTAAAGAGCTTGAGGAAAGGCTCCCCGAAATCAACCAGGCCCATATCGCGGATAGCCTTGGTGAAGAAACGCACGTAGAGCAGGTGCATTACGGCATGTTCCGCGCCGCCGGTATAGAAATTGACGGGACACCAGAGCTTCACCTTTTCAGCATCAAAAGCTGCCGAGGCGTCATGGGGACTGCAGTAACGCAGGAAATACCACGAGGAGCACACGAACGTGTCCATGGTATCCGTCTCCCGCCGGGCCGGACTGCCGCACTTCGGGCAGGTGGCATTGACGAACCCCTCGTTGTATTTCAGCGGTGATTCGCCGGTGGGCTTAAACTCGGCGTCCTCCGGCAGCAGGACGGGCAGGTCTTTCTCCGGGACGGGTACGATGCCGCATTTCTTGCAGTGAATCATGGGTATGGGGGCGCCCCAGTAACGCTGGCGCGAAATTAGCCAGTCGCGGATTTTATAGCTGACGGTCCGCTTGCCCCACCCCTTCTCCTCCAGGTGTTCGGAGACGGCGTTGACACCGTCCTTATTACCGCTGAATTGCCCGGAGTGAATCATGGTGCCGTAGTCCGCATGGAAAAGCATATCGCGGTAGAACTCAAGGGTGTGCAGCATTTCCATTACCGTCCGCCTGTCGCGTACGTTTGGTTCTATCTCTTTACAGCGTTTCAGTATTTCATGTTCCGACTCCATGGAGTCCAGCGCCATCGTTTCTACGCCGTCCTCGCCCGCAAAGAAAAAGTCCCAGGCAGCACCTACTATTTCATTCCAGCTACCTGAGTTCAGATAGTGTTTCACAAGACCTGTATACTGCTTGATTTGCGTTTCGCCTTTCAGCGTAACGTATTGACCGCCGATTTCCGCTTTGGCATATTCGAATCCGGCTTTCTTCAACTCATTTTCAAATCCTTCACGCATCGAGTCGGGGAAGGCAAAGCTTTTAGCGACGCCATCGGTGCGGGCAATTACGGGGATAATGGGCAGGCCGTATTTAAGGGCAAAAGCGAAATCACGCTCGTCATGGGCGGGCACGGCCATCACGGCGCCGGTGCCATAGCTTACGAGTACGTAATCGGCAATCCAGATAGGCACCTTCGTCCCGTTGAGACGGTTGATGCAGTAAGCCCCGGTAAAAACGCCGTCCTTTTCTTTTTCCGTGGACAGCCGCTCTATTTCACTCTGGCGTCGCGTCTTTTGAATATAGGCTTCGACCTCGGCTTTCTTATCCGGAGTGGTGAGTTTCTCCACCAGCGGGTGTTCCGGCGCCAGGACCATAAAGGTCACGCCGAAGACGGTATCCGGGCGGGTGGTAAAGACCCTGATTTCCTTCTCTTCAACGCCGGGATGGTCCAGGCCGAACGATATTTCCGTCCCGTAACTCTTGCCTATCCAGTTACGCTGCATTATCTGAACGGGCTCCGGCCAGTCTATGCCGTCGAAACTCAGGAGCTCATCAGCATATTTCGTAATACGGAAAAACCACTGCTCGAGGTCGCGTTTTATGACGGGGGTATCACAGCGCTCACAGACGCCCTCCCCGACCACCTGCTCGTTGGCCAGTACCGTCTGGCAGTCAGGGCACCAGTTGACCGGCGCCCGGGCACGGTAAGCCAGTCCGGCTTCATAGAGTTTCAGGAAGAACCACTGCGTCCATTTATAATAATCCGGCTGGCAGGTAATTACCTCCCGACTCCAATCATAAACAGCGCCGATACTCTCCAGCTGGTGACGCATTTTCCCGATGTTGTCCATCGTCCATGTAAACGGGTGAATACCCTGCCTGATGGCGGCATTCTCCGCCGGCAGACCGAAGGCGTCAAAGCCCATGGGGTGCAGCACGTTGAAACCCTTCATCCTCATATAACGGGCATAAGCATCGATGGGCACATTGTTATACCAGTGACCGATGTGAAGGTCGCCGTTAGTGTAAGGGAACATGGTAAGAGCGTAGTATTTCGGCCGGGGGTCGTCATCGTTTACTTCA
>CAYNDI010000217.1:0-4023 GCA_964395955.1 uncultured Dehalococcoidaceae bacterium | reverse complement strand
TGGGCTCTTAACGTTATTGATGTCGGGGCGGGTGCGGGACTGCCGGGAATACCGCTGAAAATAGCCTTCCCCGGTATAAACCTTACGCTCCTCGAAGCCACTATCAAGAAAACGAAATTCCTGCAACATGTGATAAAACGTCTTGAATTATACGATGTGGAAATCATCGGCGGCAGGGCAGAGGAAGTCGGCCATAGTCCTCAATACCGTGAGAAATGCGACCTCGTATTATCTCGGGCTGTGGCGTCTTTACCGGCACTCGTCGAGTTGACCCTGCCTTTCTGTACCGTGGGAGGTTGTGTAATAGCTCAAAAGAAGGGCGAAATTAAAAAAGAAGTAGAAAAGTCCCGGAAAGCTATAGACCTACTGGGCGGCGTTTTACGGGAAGTTAAGCTGGTGGAACTGGAAGAACTGAACGATAACCGATACCTGGTGGTTATCGATAAGGTAGAAACGTCACCTGCCGAATACCCCCGCCGCCCCGGAACGCCGGTAAAACGGCCGATTATCTCTTGAGTGTGTAATTCACGCGGTTGTTTTTTCGACGGTGTCTAGCTTTTCTAAAAGGCGCTGGACCAGCTGGACGCATTCCTTGTCTTTACGTATACGACCGCCGTACAGCCGCAGTCCCTTGATAGTATCTTTTATTTCCTTGGGAGTGGGATTAATCCCTTCCAGCAGCTGGTAAGCGGTCTTTTTATAATTTAATTTGGTCTTTTTTTCTATTCTATTAAGCAGATATATTATCAAAGCTAGGACGATGATAATCAGAATAAAAATAAATAAATCCATGTAATCTCACCACATATAAGTTTAGGAATATCCAATTCTTACATATTTACGGCTAACAGTCAATTCAATAATAGTGCGTCCATAAATCTGTTGCTAAGCTCTGCCAACAGTAGTAGAATTATATTATCAAATCGATAAGTCAGGAGGAGGGGGATATGGAAACCGGGACGTGGAAGGTAAAAACAGGACTGGCCCAGATGCTCAAGGGCGGGGTAATCATGGATGTGGTTACTGCCGAACACGCTAAAATAGCCGAGGAGGCCGGAGCCTGCGCCGTGATGGCGCTGGAGAGGGTACCGGCGGATATCCGGGCTGCCGGCGGCGTTGCCCGCATGGCTGACCCAACGATTATTGAAGCAATTATGAAGACGGTTTCGATTCCGGTCATGGCTAAATGCCGCATCGGGCACTTCGTGGAGGCGCAGGCGCTGGAGGCTATGGGGGTCGACTACGTAGACGAATCCGAGGTTCTAACGCCGGCTGACGAGAAATATCATGTCTGGAAGCACGATTTCAAGGTGCCGTTCGTCTGCGGCTGCCGCGAACTCGGTGAGGCTTTGCGGCGCCTGCATGAAGGGGCGGCCATGATAAGGACTAAAGGAGAAGCCGGTACCGGTAATATCGTGGAAGCGGTCAGGCACATGCGGGCCGTCATGGAAGGCATTCAGCAGGTGGTCAACGCTTCCGAGGCCGAACTGAAAGAGCTGGCGACAGGATACCGCGTGCCCGTGGAACTGGTGAAAGAGGTCAAAGAGCTGGGTAAACTGCCGGTGGTCAACTTCGCCGCGGGCGGGATAGCCACCCCGGCGGATGCCGCCCTGATGATGCAGCTGGGCGCCGAGGGAGTCTTTGTCGGTTCGGGGATATTCAAGTCGAAAAATCCGGAGGTCATGGCCAAGGCTATCGTAAAAGCCACCACGCATTACCAGGACCCGGCCATTATCGTCGAGGTCTCTAAAAACCTCGGTGAAGCGATGCCCGGTCTTGATATAAAGCAAATACCCTCCGAGGAACTGCTGGCACAGAGAGGCTGGTAGTATGAAAATAGGTGTCCTGGCGGCGCAGGGAGCCTTTGCTGAGCACATAGCATCGTTGAAACAACTGGATATAGAAGCCAAGCCCGTCCGTTTACCCGGTGAACTGCAGGGAGTGGACGGGTTAATCATTCCGGGTGGAGAAAGCACGAGCATCAGCCGGTTGATGTCCACCTATGATTTAGTTAAGGAAATAGTGGCGATGGCCGGCGATGGCCTGCCGGTATTCGGCACCTGTGCCGGCATGATACTCATGGCGAAGCAGGTTACCGGCAACGGCATGCCGTCACTCGGGCTGATGGGCATCGTGGTTAAACGCAATGCTTTCGGGAGACAGGTTGACAGCTTCGAGGCAGAGCTCCAGATACCGGCCCTGGGGGAAAAAACTTTCCCGGGGGTATTCATCCGGGCACCGTTTATCGAGAGTTGTAATGATGGCGTCGAGGTGCTGGCACGCCTGGAAAACGGTACCATCGTCGCGGCGCGGCAGGGAAAGCTGCTGGCGACGGCCTTTCACCCCGAGTTGACCGGCGACCTGAGAGTGCACCGATATTTCCTGGATATCGTCTCCGGTAAACTATAAAGAAAATCGCGGAGGAACCAGTGCAGAAAGTCATCACCGACGACATGGATGCTCTCCTCGATATTCTGCCCCCCCATATCAAGCAACCGCTGGAGCAGCAGAAGGACATTAGCGAGCTGCTGGAAGTAGTGCTGGACCTGGGTCGTAACCCGGAGGCCCGCTTCCTCGAGCGTGAAGTAATAATAAGCGACAAAGAGGCTGATGAGGCGGATATCGACTATATAGTCGCCCGTATCAGCAATTTCGGCGAAGACAACCGGGCCGGCATCGAGCGGACGCTGCACCGTATCTCCGCGATACGCAACAGGAGAGGCCGTATCGTGGGGCTTACCTGCCGGGTAGGCCGGGCTGTCTTCGGCACCATAAAAATCATCGAAGACCTGGTGCAGTCGGGCAGGAGCGTCCTGCTGCTGGGGCGTCCCGGTGTGGGCAAGACGACCATGCTGCGTGAGGTGGCCCGCGTGCTGGCGGATGACGCCCGGAAGCGAGTCATCATCGTGGATACCTCCAACGAAATCGCCGGCGACGGCGATATACCCCATCCGGCCATCGGCCACGCCCGGAGGATGCAGGTAGCCACGCCTAATCTCCAGCATGCCGTGATGATTGAGGCCGTGGAAAACCACATGCCGGAGGTTATCGTTATCGACGAGATAGGCACCGAGCTTGAAGCGATGGCCGCCCGGACGATCGCCGAACGCGGTGTCCAGCTGGTCGGCACGGCTCATGGCAACACTTTAGATAACCTGATGATGAACCCGACCCTCGCCGACCTCATCGGCGGGATACAGTCGGTCACTCTCGGTGACGAGGAAGCCCGGCGGCGGGGGACTCAGAAATCGATACTCGAAAGAAAATCGCCGCCCACTTTCGATATCGTCGTCGAGATTCAGGAACGCGACCGTGTGGCTATCCACCCGGATGTCGGCGAGGCCGTCGATACGCTTCTGCGTAATGCTCCTCCCGGCACCGAGGTACGCTGGCTGGACGATTCGGGTGAAGTGAAGATAGAGAAATCGGCGGCGGTGGTCACTGAAAAAGTTAAACCGGCGCGAAAAAAGCGGGCAGCTAAGGAAAACAAACCGACCCGACTCTATCTCTTCGGGGTGAACCGGTCGAGGCTGGTGCAGGCGGGCCGTGAACTCCATATCGACCTGGATATCGTCGATAACCTCAACGAAGCCGGTATGTTCGTAACCTCGAAGAACTACTACCGCCGCCGGCCGCAGAAGGTCAGGGACGCCGAGAGCGCTCAACTGCCCGTCTACGTTCTCCGCAGCAACACCCCGCCCCAGATGCGTCAGTTCCTGAGCAGTCTCAGCCCGGACAAAAATAATGAAAACCAGGGCTCGTTCAAGATAGCCATTAATGAAGCCGAGGAGGCCGTGGAGCAGGTGAGTGAAGGGGAAGAAGCCATCGAACTAAGCCCGCAGAGCTCTTATATACGGCGCCTGCAGCACCTCATCGCCCAGCGCAGCGACCTGGCCTCGCGCAGCTACGGCAAAGACCCCAACCGGCGGGTGCGGATATATAAAGAGCCGACGAGGTAGTTCTAAGTTATCAGTAGACAGTTATCAGTAGACAGTTATCAGTTTACAGTTGGGGGAAGAATGA
>CAYNDI010000216.1:0-4060 GCA_964395955.1 uncultured Dehalococcoidaceae bacterium | reverse complement strand
CATAACAAGTACTATTGATACAACGCCACTGATTGGAGAGGGGGATAAAGGGGGTAAGGTAAAAATATCTCCCCTATTTTTTACTTTTCATCTGTGTATTTGATTTTTCACCTTTGATATTTGAGCTTTATCTGGTTATTGTCTCTCGTATCCTGGTTATTACGTAGTATGTATTGACTTCTCCTCATAGCCGTTATATAATCACCGTATCCGTTCTGCGAAAGGAATGTGAAATAATTGGCTCATAAGAATTGTGAGATACGGCCGGTTCTGGATATAAATCCGGGAACTACCACGCCCTGGAGGGCTCATCGTGTCTCCGGTTCGGAGCTTATTAAACGCTAGACATTATCCGTGAGACGCATTAAGAGTCCGGGAAAAATAACCCGGGCTTTTTTATTAAATGTATATACCGGGGGAGGAATAATACCGATAGAACTGAGAGACAACAATTGGAGCCGTAATTTGAAAATGAATCGCCTTTTGCCTTATAAATATAGAGGCAGCCCACAGAATAATATATGAAGGGATACGGTCTTGGCTAAAAAGAAGAGTGTTGAAAAGAAACCCCGTGAAATGACCCGTCGTGCGCTATCACAGCACAAACGGCAACAGCGGCGTCAGCGTATCATTTTTATCAGCGGTATAACAATCATCGTTGCCGTTATCTTGATTGTTCTGGTAGGGTGGTTTATGGGCGAGTATCTCCCCATGCACCGGACGGTCCTCAAGGTAAACGATGTCAAATTCGATACCCGTTATTTCATTGATTCCCTGAAAATCTACGGGGCGAACCAGAAACCCGAGCAATTTGAAGGCCTTGGTGCCACCGTAATACAGCGTATAGTTGAGACCGAGGTCATCTTGCAGGCGGCTGAGAAACTCGGGATAACGGTAAGCGATGAAGATATTAAGGAGGAAATGGAAGGTCTGGATGGCTCGTTAACGAACGCTTATATAGACGTCATCAGGGTTCAGCGGACGCAGGAGAGACTCAGGTCTGAATATATCAGCACGCTTGTTCCGGTATCTGATAACCAGGTAGATATTAACGCAATGCTTGTAGAAAGCAGTAGCGTGGCACTTGAGCTCCGCGATAGATTGCTATCCGGTGATAACTTTACCGCCCTGGCTGCGGAGTTTGCGCAGAATTATACTTCCAAACAAAATAACGGTGAGTACGGCTGGCACCCGGCGACCATACTTGAAGGTCAGCTGGGCTCTGTGATTCCCATAGACTTTGCCTTTAGCGCCGAACCGGGGACGCTTAGCCAGCCCTTGCCTGACGCGGAATCGTACAAGCAGTTTGGCTACTGGTTGATTAATGTCCTGGACAGAAATGAAGAAGAAGAGGAAGCCACCGTACAGGCATTGTATTTGAGCAGCCGGGAAGAAGCCCTGGATATTAGAGCCAGGCTGGAGGCCGGCGACAATCTTACGGCTCTGGCTGACGAATATTCGCAGTATAGTCCTTCGAGAGAAGGTCATGGAGACCTCGGCTTGATTTCTAGGCCGGCTGACCCTGAAAAGACGGCTATAACTGCGGTGTTTGACAGCTATGTTTTCGATACGGAAGTGAAAATAGGGGAATGGAGTGAACCCATAAGTGAGGACGTATTATGGACTCAGGGCGGTGCCTGGCTGGTGGAAGTAATCGATAAGGAAGAAAATAGAGAGCTGAGCGATGAAGACAGGAATACCCTTATTAGTCAGGCGTTTAATGATTGGTTTACCGAACTCCTGCAGGTAGCTTCGGAAGATGTGGACCAGACTGGCTTTACTCTGGAGGTGAATCAATGGGCGGCGGAGAGGGCGGTTAAAGAGTTACAGCAAGGCGAAGGGCAGTAGCAATGAACAAAAAAGATATCGGAATCGGATTAATGGGACTGGGCGTGATCGCCGGACAGGTGGCCAGGGTTCTTACGGATAGAACGGAAGAACTGGCGAAGAAAGTCGGCAGTCCTCTGATATTGCGTAAGATTAAAGTCCTGCCTCAGGATTTGTCGCGTTCCCAGGCAAAGAAGATGCCGGCCCGGCTTTTTACAACCGATGAAGATGAGTTTTTCCGTGAGCCCGGCATCGACATCGTTGTCGAGGCTATCGGCGGAGAGTACCCGGCGTTCGACTATATCAAAAGGGCTCTTGAAGGCGGCAAACACGTGGTGACTTCGAATAAAGAAGTCATTGCCAAGCATGGCGTCGAGCTGCTGGCGCTGGCCCGCAAGCACGGGGTGGGACTGCAGTTCGAAGCCAGTGTCGGCGGGGGTATTCCCCTCATAGCCCCTTTTAAGCACGACCTGGTGGCGAATAATATTAACGCCATCTTCGCCATTATCAACGGGACGACCAACTATATCCTCACCATGATGGCCCGGGAGGGCATGGACTTTGCCTCGGCGCTGAAGCAGGCGCAGAAGCTGGGCTATGCGGAAGCCAACCCGGAAAACGACATCGAAGGTATAGACGCTAATTATAAGCTGGCTATCCTCGCTTCGCTGGCTTTTCAGACTCAGGTACGTCCTCAAGACATTTACCGCGAGGGCATTTCACGTCTTGGTGCGCGTGATTTCCGCTATGCCCGGGAACTCGGCTTCGTTATCAAGCTGCTGGCTATAGCCAAGCAGAGTGATGATGCCATCGAGGTCAGAGTACACCCGGTTTTTATCCCGCAGGACTCGGTGCTGGGGAAAGTCGATGGTGTCTTAAACGCCGTACATGTCGAAGGCGACCTGGTCGGTAAGGTGCTCTTCATCGGCGAGGGCGCCGGCGCCAGGCCTACCAGCAGCGCCGTTATCGCCGATGTTGTATCTTCGGCGCGTAAGATTGTCCTGGGTGTCGGCAGTATCTCGACCTGGCAGGGGGCTTCCGGTAAGACTATCAAGCCCATGGACGATATTGAAACCCAGTATTATATCAGGTTGACCGCCAAAGACCGTCCCGGGGTGCTGGCGCAAATCGCCACCGTCTTCGGAAAAAACAGAATAAGCATATCCTCGGCCATCCAGCCGGAGTCCGATGAAAAGAAGAAGACGGCGGAAATCGTGATAATGACGCACCCGGCCAGGGAAAAAGCCATGCAGAAAGCCCTCCGCGAGCTGGCCAAGCTGGAGGTGGTCAAAGAAATCGATAATTTCATCCGGATCGAGGATATTGAAGGGGGGTAAATCAAAATCCCCCTTTATCCCCCTTTGAAAAAGGTGGATAATACTACTTGAACAATGGGTCGTCTCCCTTTTGTAAAGGGAGAGTGAGAGAGGGATTTGAGAGAGGCTAATGAAAAAAGGCGTTCTTTTTCAATATAAAACATATTTACCCGTCACCGGGAAGACCCCCCTCTTTACCATAGGAGAGGGGGATACCCCGCTGGTCAGGTGCGATAAGCTGGCGGAGAGGTACGGCTGCGGCGAACTCTATTTCAAGCTGGAAGGCTGCCATCCCACCGGCTCGTTCAAAGACCGGGGCATGGTGGTGGCTGTCGCCAAGGCTGTAGAAGAAGGGACCAAAGCCGTTATTTGCGCTTCCACGGGAAATACCAGCGCGTCGGCGGCGGCCTACGCCGCTTACTGCGGACTGGAATGCATCATCGTTATCCCCGGCGGGAAAATCGCCCTGGGGAAGCTGGCTCAGGCTATCGTTCACGGAGCCAGGATAATTTCCGTCGACGGTAATTTCGACCGGGCGCTGGATATCGTGCGCCGCCTCACCGAGAAACACCCGGTAACTTTAGTGAATTCGCTAAATCCATATCGCATTGAGGGACAAAAAACGGCGGCTTTTGAGGTTGTCGATGTACTCGGCGATGCCCCGGACTATCTCTTCCTGCCGGTGGGCAATGCCGGCAATATCACCGCCTACTGGAAGGGTTTTAAGGAATATTACGAGGCGGGTAAATCCACCAAAAAGCCGAAGATGTTCGGTTTTCAGGCAGAAGGCGCCGCGCCAATAGTTCGTGGTCACGCTATCGAGCAGCCGGAGACGGTAGCCACGGCTATACGCATCGGCAACCCGGCCAGCTGGCAGAAAGCCGTCGCCGCCCGCGACGAATCCGGCGGTATTATCG
>CAYNDI010000215.1:0-4104 GCA_964395955.1 uncultured Dehalococcoidaceae bacterium | reverse complement strand
ACGAGATGTTCAGCGGCGGCGAGGCCTTCCGCATCAACTTCGCCATCCGCATCGCATTATCGCGACTGCTCGCCAGGCGCGCCGGGGCGCCACTGCCGACCCTGATTATCGACGAGGGATTCGGGACGCAGGACAGCACCGGCATGGAAAAGCTGAAGGAAGCGATAAACTCCATCCAGGGAGATTTCGAAAAGATACTGGTCATCACCCACATGGACGAACTGAAGGACGCCTTCCCGATGCGTATAGACGTGACCAAGACGCCGGAAGGCTCGATGATTACGGTGAATTAAAGCCCCAGGTCAGCCGCTATCCCCTTCATAGCCTTTACACCGATGGCGATGAACTCGTCCAGCTCCAGGCCGATATCAGCGCAGCGGGAGATTTGATCGCGGCTGGCTCCGGCAGCGAAACTTTTTTCTTTGAAACGTTTCCTTACCGAGGACGGTTCCAGGCTGGCTATCTTCTTGTCGGGGCGTACGAGGACGGCGGCGGTGATGAGTCCGGTCAGGGGGTCGGCGCAGAAGAGGGCTTTCTCCAGGGGGGTTTCCGGGGCAACGCCGTGCTTTTCATTATGGCAGAGGATGGCATCGGCAATAGCTTCGCTGGCTCCCAGGTCACGGGCCAGGTCGGCGCCCAGTCGGCTGTGGCTGGTCATATCACCTTCGGTAAGCTCGACGTCGATATCGTGGAGCAGTCCGGCCAGTCCCCATTCGTTCTCGTCACCACCCAACCGCACAGCCAGGGCGCGCATGATTGCTTCCGTGGCCAGCATGTGCTTGATAAGGTTCTGGTTCTCGACGTTTTCCTTAACCGATTCCAGGGCTTCGTAACGGTCCAACGGCTTTCTCCAGAGTCAATATACACCAACTGGAGAATAGAAGCAACCTGACAGACCTGTGAAAGAATTACAAGTTTCCCCCCACCCCTCGGGGGATATCTATTCCCACCCAGACCACCCTCGCACCATCAGCAGCTTATCCCGCAGCCCTTGACGAAGAATTTCCTGGCGGGTATAATAGTTTTAATTATTAACTATTTATATTATGAACTAATCTGCGAGGAATCAGAATGGAAACGAGAAACAGTATCCTCGATAGCGTTGTTAAAGACCTGCTTTCCATCACGCCTTTAATACGCCGCAGTATACAGAGGAAATTGGTGCGGACGGCATTCGCCCAAATAGAGTCGGACTTGTCCCTGCCCCACCTGGAAATTATCAAAACACTTCAGGAAGAGGGCAGGAAACACATCACAGAAATCGGAGAGAGGCTGCAGATACCCAAACCGCAAATGACCCACCTGATAGACCGGCTGGAGAACCTGAAGATGGTCACCAGGCAGGCAGATACCACCGACCGGCGGGTTACCAACATCACCCTTACCGATAAAGGCAGAACCATCGCCGAGGAGCTGGACCGGGTTATCACGGACAGTATCAGAGAAAAGCTGTCCTGCCTTACCGACGAGGAATTGCGGGAACTCTCCGTTTCACTGAGGAAACTCGGGGACATACTCACGAAACTTCCGTAACAAGCCAGACGAACCATGGAAGAACTTTCATATCAAAGTACATTACCGAAACGCCAGGTAATCGCCGCTTTTATTGGCACGATGCTTTCGATGTTCCTCGGCTCGATATTCATGACCATCACGGCGACGGCCATGCCCCGGATTGTTACCGACCTGGGCGGTTTCAGCCAGTACACCTGGGTATTTACCGCCTACATCATCACCGAGACGATTGCCGTGCCGCTGACCGGCAAGCTGTCCGATATGTACGGTCGTAAATGGTTTTTCGTGGTCGGCATGGCCATCTTCACGGTGGGCTCATTTCTCTGCGGGATAAGCCAGTCGATGACCGAGCTGATTATCTACCGGGCGTTCCAGGGGATTGGCTTCGGCGTCATGTCAGCCCTGGGATTTATCGTTATCGCGGATATATTCCCGCCGGAGGAACGCGGCAAGTACATGGGCCTGATGTCCGGCGTCTTCGGGCTTTCCACCATCATCGGGCCGACGCTGGGCGGGTATCTGACCGATGCCCTGTCCTGGCGCTGGTGCTTTTTCGCTCCCATACCCATCGGGATAATCATTATTATCATCTTCATATTCATGTTCCCCCAGATGAAAGCGGGTGAGACCCGGCACCGGATAGACTACGGCGGTGTGGTGACGCTGACGCTGTTCGTTGCCCCGCTGATAATGGCGTTGACCTGGGGCGGCGTTGACTACGCCTGGAATTCGCCGGTGATTATCGGCTCGCTGGCTTTTTCCGTGGTTATGCTGATCGCCTTTATCCTCAACGAGGCCAGGGCGGAAGAGCCCATCGTACCCCTGATGCTGTTCAAGAACCGGGTACTCACCGTATCGGCGATGATTTCATTCCTGATGGGGGCGTCTTTCTTCCCGGTGGTGAACTTCATCCCTCTGTTTTTCCAGGGGGTGCTGGGAGTTACGGCCACGGCTAGCGGCGGATTTCTCACGCCGATGATGCTGGGCGCTTCGGCAGGCAGCTTTGTCAGCGGGCAGCTCCTCTCCCGTACGGGTGGTCACTACCGTTTGCTGGCCGGTATCGGCTTCGCTATCGTCGCCGTAGGATTTTACCTGCTTTCCAGAATGACGCCCGAGACCAGCACCACGATAGCGGTGATTAATATAATCATCATCGGCCTGGGCAACGGACTGGTGATGCCGATACATACCCTTGCCGTACAGAATACGGTCCCCTATTCGGTCATGGGCACGGCAACTTCCATGATATCTTTACTCCGGCCACTCGGCGGCGTTTTCGGCATTGCACTGGTCGGCTCGATACTGAACAATACCTTCGCTTCTTCCTTCATCCGCAATCTTTCACCCGCGGTCAAAGAGGTAGTGTCGCCGGAACAGCTGGCGGCGATTGTGGACAATCCCCAGGCGCTGGTAAACGTGGAAGCCCAGGAGCAGCTGCGGGCACTGTTCGAAGGAGTTGGTGCTAATGGCCCGGCACTTTTCGAGCAGCTGATATCGACGTTAAGGAATGCTTTGAATTCCGCCCTGGTACAGGTCTTCCTGGTGTTCATGTTCGTGGTGGTGCTGGCGATAATCGTAAACTTTTTCCTTAAGGGGATACCGCCGCTCCAGAAAAAAGAGGGCATGTCCCCTCCCGGGGTAAAAAAGTAAACGGCCCGGATATTATTCGGCCAGCTTAATCCCCGGTTTCTGTATGGCCAGGTGGGAAAACGAGGAATCATCGGCAGCGCCGTGCCAGTGAACCTCGCCCGGTTCGATGAAGATACAGGTGCCGGGGGTGACGGTTACCTCTTCAGAGCGCGTCGCCACGATGCCTTTCCCCTCGGTGACGTAGAGGATTTGTTCGTAATTGTGGGTGTGAAAGTTCAGCCTGGCCCCGGAGCCGAAGGTGACCATCAGGACACCCAATCCCCCCGTGTCTTTAGTATCGATTAACGTTTTTCGGTGGACCGGCCCCTTCGCCACAATTTCATCCTTTGTCTCGACGGCTTCCAGGTTATCAATATTAGAAATTATCATATCCCCTCCTGTAAAAATGCTATTATGTTCTTCTATCAGGGTAAACGCACTTCGACCCCGGCGGCTTTTTCCAGGGGCAGAATCACCGCATCGACGCCTTTATTCTCCAGGCCCGCCTCTACAGTATCATGTAAATCCTTTTTTACTATCTCGCCCACCGGCAGGGGCACGCCGTACTCCTCGCCGAGGGAGAGCGCCAGGCTGATGTCTTTATATGCCAGGCTGACTTTAAAGCCCGGCTCGAAGTTGCCCTGGAAAGTCGTATTGGGGTACTGCTGGGCACACCAGTTGTTGCCGGTGCTGACCTTGATGATTTCCAGCAGCGTAGCCGGGTTGATGCCGGCCCGGACACCGAGGACGAAGCCTTCGGCGGATATAGAGTTGCAGGCCAGGGCTATCATATTGTTAACGAGCTTGGCGGCGTTGCCGCATCCCACGGCGCCCACGGGAAAGATTCTCTGGCCCATCGTTTCCAGGAGTTTGCGTACTTTCTCCAGCGTGGCCGACTCACCACCGACCATGATAGCCAGGGTGCCCTTCTCAGCGGCGCCGGTCCCGCCGCTTACCGGG
>CAYNDI010000214.1:0-4108 GCA_964395955.1 uncultured Dehalococcoidaceae bacterium | reverse complement strand
CAGGTTCTGGGAACAAAATTCAATCTTGCCGGAAGGAGTCTTTAAAGGGTGGTCGGCAGGATTTTTATAAAATTCTCTCAAACCGGGAGGGTATTTTTTCCATTCAGGGTCTGTGGGTACGACGAAATACCCTTTTTCTTCGAACTCTTCGAAAGTGATTATATCCTCTATGCCTGAATTTTCAAAACAGATTTTTATCCATTCCTCAATAGACTTACCACTCGTGTATTTCTCAAGCAGTCCTAACTTCTCTGCTATCAGGCAGACTATTTCATAGTCACTCCTGGATTCTCCGACAGGCCCAATACACTGCTCTCCACGTAAAACGGTGTAAAATTGCCCGCTCTCCACATCTGTGGTAATATCCTGCAGCTCCATCTTGGTGCTGACTGGCAGGATTACATCAGCAAAAAGGCAGTCGTTTTCAAGCCAGGGATGTTGCGCTAATATGAACTCTATTTTAGGGCTTCTAAGTGCCTTAATATAGGAATTGCTATCATTCCAGCAGGTTATCCAGCAAGGCGTATCCGTCCATATCATATGCACTTCCGAACATCCATCGGCCGGGTACTTGTATTTAACGAATTGGTCCTCGACCGTTCCGGGAAAGGTAGAGTTTCCATACCAGGTGACCGGCGGATTTTGTATGGCCTCGTGGATAAGGTCCTTGGGAATAAACTGTGTTGGATTAATCGGGACCGGGGTTGTAAGTTTTTCCAGTTCAGTTCGTCCCTTTGCTTCACCTTCTGCCGCGATGGCTCGATTAGACCCTACTTCATCTACGCCATAAACGAGCCTTAGCATCTTAGGATAGATAGTGCCGATTGGCAATGTACTTCTCTTCGGCCACCAGTTCCATTCAATCATTTTGGCTTGATGCACTCCCGGTTTACCCAGGCCTTGCATGGCCAGTAATAGTACCTCAAGTCGACCTTGTTCCGTGGCGTAAGCGCTCCTGATGCCAGGTCCACCATTGCCGTGCACTATCGTAGTCCGCTTCGAAGCCCACGCCCTGGCCAGCGCCTTGATGTTTATAGCCGGGATGCCAGTTAATTCAGATGCCCACTCCGGCGTCTTGGGAATTCCGTCTTCTTCTCCCAAAACATATGGCTTAAATTTCTCGAAACCGTAGGTATGGGTGGATACGTATTCCTTATCGTAAGTATCCTCGGTAATCCAGATATAAGCAATCGCCAGTTGTAGGGCGGCATCGGTGCCCGGCAGGATAGGTATCCACTTGTCAGCGTGAATAGCGGCTCCGTAGTTCAAATCCGGACAGATATATATACACTTTATGCCCAGCTTGGTAAACCAGTAACACAGACGACTTGGCATCTGACCGTTGAATCCCCAGGGAGTCGTCTCCGGGTCACATCCCCAGAATAGCAGCAATTCTGAATTCTCAACAATATCAGGTATCACATTGGAACTTGGCTCCATCTGGCCTACCGGTTCCATTCCCCATACATGCTTAGCCCCCCAGGCCCATCCTTCCCAGCTGTCCGGGTTCCTCATCTGTAAGGTATAGCCTCCCAGCAGCGCCAGGAGTTTATTGGCACTGCCATGGGCGGCATGTATAATTTTCCCCTCCCCATGCCCGTCCGACTGTGAGAGTACAGCTTCCATTCCGTAGGTTCTTTTTATCCTCTTTAGCTCGCTGGTAATTATTTCCAGGGCTTCATCCCAGGAGATTCTAACGTACTTGCTCTTTCCCCTATTACCGGTGTTTCTTTCGCCATCGATATTCCAATCAACCCTCTTTAGCGGATAGAGGATGCGGTTTGGTGAGTAAACCCTTTTTTTGTAAGCCAGACCGAAAGGAGGTATCAAGGTATTCATCTTAGGTTCAAAGACCTGTCCACGCGCCTCTATTTTCCAGGGATTTAATTCCTTGCGGTCATACTGCCAATCATAGTGTAGAGGTCTTATCCTGACTATTTTATTGTTCTCAATATCGACTGTTGCAGCCAGTCCACCAGCTTGAAAAGCATCAAAACCTAATGGCTTTATAAGCGATTTTTTAGCTTCCGGTTTCATTACTGGCTTGCGTTTTTGGGTCATTATTTAATTCCTTTCCCGCACTACTGGTTTTTTCATACCATGCGCCGTCCAGAACGAAATATTTTCCAGCTTTGATTCGGTCGACGAAACAAGTTGTTGACGATGTATGTTCCTACAGGCGAATTGGAAGCAATGTCAGCTAATAGAATCCCGCGTAAATAACAGGGAATTCGATAATTCACTTTCATTTTTCTATCCAGGCATCAAAGCGCAGACCAGCTGCTTGGTCGTATTTTCTTTTGAATGCCTCGGGATATTTCTTTCTTAAATCGTCTAAATCTACCGGTGTAACTTCAACCAGGAAGCCGCTCACGACCATCCCCGTGGCGTTCTTCGAGGTGACATTGTGCGGGGTGATGGTATTGATGGCTCCGCCCCGGTCAATCTCCCCGGGGACAATCGGGTCGTACCGTGCTCCGTGGTCCATGTAGACCACACCGGGCATTATCCTCTGAGTAACATGTGCCCCTCCCAGGACAACTCCTCTTTCGTTAAAGACCTTGATAACGTCGCCGTGGCTAATGCCTCTGGCTTCGGCATCCGCCGGGTTAATCCAGAGAGGCTCGTACTTGTAGCCGTCCGGGCCGGTAACCTTGCAGGTGGGGGTTTCCCTCGTCCAGGAGATATCGTCACACTGGGCATGGCAGCGCCAGCGCGGGTGGTTGGACACGACGAGGAGGGGGTATTTCCGGGCCCTTTCGCTGGAGAGGGCTTCGTCGTGGCTTTCTCCCTTTTCTATCCAGTGCGGGACCGGCGGCCTTTCCTTGTCATCCGGGAAATGCTTGGCCAGCCCGGTGGACTCATATTCCAGCAGTCCGGTGGGCGTTTTCAGGGGGTGGTTCTTCGGGTCTTCGTAAAACTGCCGCAGACCGACGGGTTTTTCCTTCCATTTCGGGTCGGTCGGGACGACGAAATAGCCTTTTTCGACGAACTCCTCGTAGGTAAGAAATTCCTTTGCCCCGGAAGTATCAAAGCCGAGTTTGATATAGTCCTGGACGGACTTGCCTTCGGTCAATTGCTCCAGCAGGCCGAGGCGCTCGGCAATCAGGCAGACCGCTTCATAGTCGCTCACGGACTCTCCCACGGGCTCGACGCACTTCTTTTCGTGCAGCATAACGCGGAACTGGCCGTTCCCCGAGTCCATGTTAATGTCGTCTTCCTCAAACTTAGTATTAATCGGCAGGATGACATCGGCGAAAAGGCAGTCATTTTCCAGCCACGGGTGCTGGGCCAGGATGAACTCTACCTTCGGACTCCGCAGCGCCTTGATATAGGAATTGGTATCGTTCCAGCAGGTTATCCAGCAGGGGGTGTCCGTCCATATCATGTGGACTTCGGGGCAGCCCTCAGCCGGGTAGGTATATTTCACGAACTGGTCGGTGGTATCTGCGAGGCATAGAGTGGTGCCGTACCAGCTGATGGGTGGGTTGAGAATGGCATCGTGGATGAGGTCTTTGGGAATGAACTGCTTCGGGAAAATGTTATCCGGCGTCATGCCGTGCCCGAAATGACCGGTCTTTCTCATGTCCCAGACGACGGGGACCATATAGCCCCGGCTGGCCCGGGCGGGATATATCTGGGCGATGCTTCCCGGCATGGGGTTCTGATAGTGCATGTTCCACTCGATCATTTTTATCTGGTGAGTGCCGGGCTTACCGAGGCCCTGCATGCCCAGCAGCATGGGTTCGAGCCGGCCGTTCTCCGTAGCGTACGGCACCCTGATGCCGGGACCGCCGTTGCCATGGGGCAGCGTTGTCGGGTTGGACGCCCAGTACCTGGCCAGGGCCTTGATGGTCCACTCGGGGATACCGGTCTTTTCCGATGCCCAGGCCGGCGTCTTGGGGATACCGTCCTCTTTCCCCAGGACGTAATCTTCGAACTTGCCGAAACCGTAGGCGTGTGTGGCGATATATTCCTTGTCATAGGTACCTTCGGTTATCCATAGATAAGCTATGGCCAGTCGCAGGGCGGCGTCGGTGCCGGGCAGGATGGGAATCCATTTATCGGCGTGGACGGCGGTGCCGTAGTTCAGGTCCGGGCAGATGTA